>JBQTKC010000266.1:0-23977 GCA_052386575.1 Beijerinckiaceae bacterium | reverse complement strand
ACCGCCAAGCCAGAGGCAGACCGCCGCGGCTATCGTCCCGGTATCGCTGATCGATAACAGGCAGCCGGGATAGGTTGGTTTGCCTTCCTCGTCGAAGCCAATTGCGACGCTTCGCAGGCCATCCGGCGGTTCGCTTGCCGCCCCGGATTTGACGATTGCGCGCTTGGCCGCGAGCAGACCATGAAACGCCGCCTTTACCGTGGGCTGCTTGATACAATAGGCAATCTCCGGCGGCGTGAAATGGGAGAGGTAGAACTCGTGAAGCGCATAGTCCTCGGCGTCTGGGAGAACCGCGATATTCTCAATTTCGAGGCCCAATCCTTTCGCGCCATGGAACCCGGGGCCCGCGCTTCCGGGCGTAGTCCCATCGGCCGAAAGAGGCGTGAGCACGAGCGCGCTCTTGCCCCCAAAGAGATTGGCGAGCGTGAAACGGGGCTGCTTCGTCATGGGATCCCCAAATGCTTGCCGCCAGACTAGCTCTCAAGGCGCGCCGCCAAGAAATACCGCACGCCAAAAGGGAAGGAAAGGCCAGGCGCGGGGCCATCCCGTGCCCAAAGAGTCCGCCCCCCATTGCGATCATCATCTAAAAAGTCACTTTCACGCCGCCATAGAAGGAGATCGGCTGCAGGGGGGTGACTGTGCGCGGGTTTTGCGTAAATTGGATCGGAGAGGCAAGCTGCGCGCTCGTGCCGGGCTCAAAGAATGTGCCAAAGGTCGCATTTCTGTTGTTGAAGAGATTGTTGATGATCCCGAAGAACTGGACGCTGTCATTGAGTTGATAATAGCCGCGGAGGTTCATGACCCAATAGAGCGGCAGCTGCGGGTTTTGATTGGCATCGTCGCCGACAAGATACTGAGCGCCGGCGACGAGAACGTCGGCGCCGAGCTTGAATTTCGACGTGAATGCATAGTCCCCTCCGAATTTCACCAAGTGGCGCGGTATGCCAGGGATGTGATCGCCCGGCGTAACGAATACATTGCCGTCGGCATTGGCAAAGGGATTGTTCGGAGACGCCAAGGCCCCCGCAAACTGGTAGGTCGCGTCGACAAAGGCATAGTTTACGTAGGCCAGGAGGTTGCCGTAATAGAAGTTTGCTTCCGCCTCCGCGCCTTGGCGCAAGGTCGACGGCACATTGGCGAAGAACCCGCGCCCGGGAATTGTGCTTGCGAGACCAATAATATCGTTGGTGGTGTTTGTGCGGAAGAAGCCAGCCTTCCAAGCCACGCCTCCTGTTTCGAACACCGGCTGCCCGCCGCGCAGACCCGCTTCATACGTGTGCGCCACGACTTGGTTTAGGGGAGGATCGGCAACAAGCGAATTTTCCAAGAGGCAGGGCCGGTTTGGATCCGCGCAATTGAGTTCGAGCGGCGTCGGCGCGCGGTTAGACTCCGAATAGCCGCCATAGGCGGTAACCGTGGGCAAGATTTTGTAGGTGAGGCCCACCACTGGATTGATCCGCGAGAAAGCGGCATCGATGTTGAGCTCCGGCGACTGGCCGGAGGCATCCGTCGTCAGGATCTGCGCAATGTTGAGGCGGCCGCCGGCCGTCAGGGCAAGCTCTGGGGTAATAGTGAAGGTGTCGAGCGCATAGACGCCATAGTATGTTGTGTTGCCGGTAAGGTTGGTTGGAGCGTAGCCTATCCTTCCCGCGGTGCTGATGAGCGAGCCTGACCCCGGAAAGCCGCCAAAGCCCACGACGAAATTCGGAAAGATGGTCCCTAGCTGGCTGTTCGACCCGAAGCTGAGGAGACTTCGGTCCACGCTCGCGCCAAAGGTCAAGTAATTTTCGTGCTCGAGGATAGCGGCATTGCTCGTCGCTTGCAGCGCCATGCCAAAGGTCGTCGCGTGGTTGGCGGTGCGGTCGATGGTGCCATAAACGGTGGCGGGAGAAAAAGGTACTGGGCTGCCGTTTTGACCCGAAATAACAAAGGCACTTTCGTCCATCGTTGAAAAGCCGTCGTTATCGAGACAAAGGAAACCAGGGTTATCCTCGCATTCCTCTATATCCGCGTCATTGCCGTCGGTATGGTACTGCTGGAAAGTGCGGATGTAGAAATTGCTCGCGATCGACCATTGCGGGTTGATGTCAAACTTGCCGTTAAGGGCAACCGCGCCGGCGTCGTTTCGCGTAATCTGCGGCGAAGTGAACACCGCGCTTAGATTTTGGTTGAGGAGAAGGACCGGTGTCGGGCCAACGACGCCCAGCATAGTCTTGGCGCCAGAGGCAGTAAAATGAAGCTCGTTGCCGGGCGCGCGGTAGCCGACATCGCCATAGAGCCTGAACAATGTCGAGGGCGAAAAAAACCGCCAGCCGCCGTCCCGCGTCGCGTCCCCCGTCACATAGATGCTATAGTCATCCGTCTGCTTGCCATATTCGAAAAGCCCGCTGACGCGGCCAAACGAGCCCCCCAAGGTTTGCGTCGTAAAACCCTGCCAGAGGAAGCCATTCTTCATTTGCAAACTGACCGCGCCGCCAAGAGCATTGAGGCCAAAGACCGGATTATTCGTAAAAACGTCGGCGCTGTAGATGGCCTGCGGAGAGATCAGGTCCCAATTGACCGTGTCGCCAAAGGCCTCGTTGAGGCGGATGCCGTTTTGATAAACGGCGATGCCTTGCGGGATGCCTTGTCTCGGCGAGGCGACAAATCCGCGAAAGCGCAATTCCTGCCGGAACGGGTTGCCGAGGACGTCGATGGACACGGCAGAGGGAATTTTCTGCTGCAGCGTGTCGGTCACGTTGGGAGACTTCCTGAGGTCGAATTCTTTTGCGGGAACGGATTCGACCATGGCCGGAATCTTGTCGCGTTTTTCGCCGCCTCCCGGCAAGGGCGACGTCGACACGACTTCGACCTCCGGCAGGGCGATTGTCGCATTGGACGCGGCGGCCTGCGCCAATGCCTGTCCCGAAGGCCATGGCGCCATGCCGAGGCTCAGCGCGAAAATTCTCCACCCGCTGAATATGCCGCGCACGATGTCTCCTCTCTATTTGGCGTCCCAAACGAATGCTGGAAATTAGAGACAAAAAATCACAGCCCGCAACAAATTTCGCAGTCAATTTGAAATTTAGTTCATTACTGTTGCGCAGATGCACATACGCTATTCGGGAGATATCAGGAATAGGTAACGCGAGAGGATAGAAATTCTCCCAATGAAGCCGAAACTCCTTGTCGTTGCTTCCCGGCATCTCCGGGAGGTTTTCTCGACTATTTCGGGAATTTATCCCGGGACTTTTGCCGCTAGGGCAGTGTCTCAGTTTGAACTTTCACGGGCTTGACCCTCTGTCGAAATCTTGCTTCAATCCCGTGATGCATTTGGAGGCTCGAACAAGGATCAAGCCCATGCGAACACTCATGGCCGCCGCTGCATTCCTGGCCCTTGTCGCCTTACCTGCCAAGGCTGACCGGCCAGTCACGGAAGCCGAACGTGCGCGCCTCGGGACAGCTGCCGCTGCCCAAAACTGCGCTGGCGGCGAGATGGAATGGGACGAAGATAATCGGGAATTCGAGGTAGACGCGCGTTGCGCCGACGGACAGACGTACGAACTCAAGTTCGACGCAGACTATACGTTCAAGAGCAAGAAGCTGGACGATTGATGCCGCGAGGCGCCAAAGGCGAGAAGCGCCCCGCTCCGTGACCGATCGGCTTTGGGAAATGACCGGCGATGCCGATACCCGGCACGCGCGCCGCATCCGAAGCAGGGACCGATTCAAACGGAGACACTGACACTAGAGCCAGCTGGCTCTCGCAGGAGAATGCCAGCACTAGAGGCGCGCCGCCTCGAACGAATGACTCTCTTGCTTATCCTCGGCGAGGCCCCAATCATTCCCGCAACACTCGGGAAAGCATCCTGTTTCTTTGAACGGACATTGCGCCATGCGCCACGGCATGCTCTCAATGCCCCGCCGGCAAGGATACCGGCCAACCTGCCGGCCCTAATGTCCCTTCGTCTCCGCCTCATCTGCTTGATTGCAAGCGTCCTGGCCGTAAGCCTCGCCGTCGAAGGCACAATCGTGTCTTTCTACGCCTCGCGGTCGGTGGAGACCGAAATGAATTCGGCACTGCTAGTCGGCCAGCAAATCGTAAAAAGCGCGTTGGCAAAGCTTTCAGAATTCACTGACCGGCGGCGCGGCCTCGAAGCGCTGGTGGCCGCGTTCAAAGGCAATCGGCACCTTCGCGTGTCCCTGATTGGCGGCGCGGCTGCCGCCGTGGAACCAACCCCCGAAGGTTCGCACTTTGGGGCGGCGCCATCCTGGTTCGTCCGGTTTCTCGGCATAACTCCTCTTGCCTCCCGGGTGCCAATCGCGATCGCGGGACAAGATTACGGAAACATCCTCATCGAGACGGACCCAACAAACGAGATCCTCGAAGTCTGGAACAATCTCTGCGGCAGCCTCGCCGTGCTAAGCCTGTTCTTCGGTTTCAACATTTTTCTCATCTATGTCTTCATCGGACGCGCCTTGCGGCCATTGGATCGCCTTGCCGCCGCGCTCAAACAGATCGGCCACGGCGATTACAAGTTGAGGATCGGTTGCAATACCCTACCGGAATTGGCGCGGCTTCAGACCAACTTCAATCGGATGGCCTCCGAACTCGCGGCGATGGATGAGGAGAGACGCCAATTGAACGAGAAGTTGTTGACCTTGCAGGAAGAAGAACGGTGCGAGATCGCCCGGGACCTGCACGATGAAATCAGCCCTTTCCTTTTTGCCGTCAACGTCAATATCGCAACCATCTCGCGGCTCGCCATTCATGGGCAAAATGCCGAGATCGCCGGGGAGATCCGGTCAACCATGGAAGCGGTCTCCCATATGCAACAGCAGATCCGGACGATGCTCGGCCGCTTGCGCCCTGGAGTTCTCGCCGATTTCGGGTTGGCTGCCGCCATCACGAGCTTGGTTGAATTCTGGCGCCAGAGGTATCCAGGGATTCGTTTCCACCTGCAGCTCCTACCGGACAAGGCAAGCTTCGACGCCCTCATCGACATCACGATCTATCGAATTGTTCAGGAAAGCTTGAGTAATGCCGTGCGCCATGGCAATCCGGCGGAGATTTCCGTATCGGTGACCCCTGCCGCCACCGGTGGCCCGGGGCCAGACTGTGTTACCGTCGAGGTTTCGAACGATGGAGCAGGAATGGACAAAACGGCCGGTTTCGGCTTTGGGTTGACCGGAATGCGGGAGCGGGTTCATGCTCTGGGCGGACGTCTTGTCCTCGCGCAAGAACCTGGGCTTGGTTTCTCGGTCACGGCAACGTTTCCCGTTCCAGCGGGAAGCAACGAGGTTCGCGCCTCTTCCTTCGCGGGCAACGCATGAAGGTTTTGATCGTCGACGACCACCCGATCGTTCATGCCGGACTCCGGCGCCTCATCGCCGTCGAGCCGGACGCAGAGATCCGCGTAGCGGCGGCGGCGAAAGAGGCTTTGGAAAGTTTCAAGGATGATCGCCCGGACCTCGTCATCATGGATCTCAACCTCCCAGGGATCGGTGGGCTGGAGACGATCCGGCGGCTGATTATCGAAGATGAGTCCGCCCGCATTCTCGTCTTCAGTGTGCACGACGACTCAATTCATGTCGCACGCGCCTTCGAGGCCGGAGCGCTCGGCTATGTGACAAAGAACGCGCCGCCTGACCAGATCTCGCTGGCGATCTTCCGCGTTGCCGCCGGGCACAATTATATCGAGCCCGATATCGCGCAGGAACTCGCCTTGCTCACCGTCCGGACGTCCCGCGGTTCCCCCTCGTCGCACCCCTTCAAGGATCTGACCCGCCGCGACCTGGAGATTCTCCGGCTCCTCGGCGAAGGCTACAGCTTGCCGCAGATCGCCGATGCAATTGGTCTCAGCTACAAGACCGTGGCGAACAATTGCAGCCACATGAAGAACAAGCTCGGCCTTGCCCGAACCGCCGATTTGATCCGGATTGCGATCGAGCATCAGACCTCCGCGCCAACCCGAACCGAATGAATTTGGCAAAATCGAAGTTTTATCCGCTTCGCGAAAAGCAACGCTTCGCCGCGCTGATCGAAATTGACTTTTTCCGGGGCCGCTCGCATAGATTGCGCCCAAGCAGGAGAGTCTTGCGCCGATGAAAGACAAGACCGTCGCCATTCTTGAGAGCCGGGCGCGGGATCAAATCGCCGGTCTGGTGCGTAAGTGTGGAGGCACGCCGTTTTCGGCGCCCGCGCTGGCCGAAATCCCGGATGCCGATCCCGCATACATCGAGGCGCAGGTTCGCGCCTGGATCGCAACGCCTCCCGATATATTCATATTCCAGACGGGCGTCGGAACCCGCGCGCTGTTTGCCGCGACCGATGCGCTGGGGCTAACCGATGCGATGCTGCGGGTTCTGGACGAAGCGCAAGTGATCGCGCGAGGCCCAAAGCCCGCCACGGTCCTGCGAGCGCGCAAGGTGCGCATCGATCGCGCCGCCAGCGACCCTTTCACCACGCAGGAGGTGCTCGCCGAAATGCGCGACTCTCCGCTGCGCGGCAAACGCGTCGTGGTGCAGCGGTACGGCGACGCCAACCGCGCGCTGGAGGCCGCGCTTGCAAGCGCGGGCGCGCAGCCAATTGAAATCGTGACGTATCGGTGGGCGTTGCCAGAGGACACGGCGCCGCTCATAGGGCTGATCGACGCGCTTGGCCGCGCCGAAATCGATCTTGTCGCGTTCACGAGCGCGTCGCAGGTGACCAACCTTTTTGCCGTGGCAGGACGCGCCGGCAAAAAGGAGTCGCTTCTACAAAGCCTCGAGCGAACGCTTGTCGCGTCGATCGGGCCGGTGTGCAGCGCCGCGCTCCGCACTCTCGCGGTGAGGGTCGATATCGAGGCAAAACCGCCGAAGCTCGGGCCATTTATCGACGCAATCGACGCGGCGTTATCGAGCCCAAAGGGATTGGGCAAGTGCTAAGCTGAGAGGTGGACCAAAAATTCCGGCAATGACTGCGAACGACCCTCAACCGTGGTTCCGCGCAGCGCCGGTCTTGGTACCTGGGAGCCAAGCATGTCACGCACGTTAGTCCTGCTCGGACTGAGTCTGGTCGCGGCCGGCCTGTTGTGGTCTTGGATCGACCGGCTTGGGCTCGGTCGCCTCCCGGGCGACATCGTCGTCGAGCGCCCAAGCTTCACTCTCTATATTCCGTTCACCACGGGAATCCTGATTAGCGTGGCGGTGACACTGTTTTTGTGGCTCTTCAACCGATGATTCGAGGCATGATTCGCGGCGATTCCGATGCCGAAAGTTTGGTGCTTTAGGGCTGCCCCTGTCCGCCGCCTGAACCGTAGGGGTTCCCGTGGCGAAGCTCGCGTCATATGATCTTGCGGCGTTCAGTGCCATGAACGAAAATCACTTCGTCCTTTTGATGCGAATTTCGACGCGGTCTTTTCTATCGCGACGCCAGGCGCCGCCATCTGGCCTCGATACGTTGGGTGATCGCCTTCACTCTTGCCTCATGCGCGGCCCAAAAGGCCCGGCTCACCGCCGCCGTGCGGATTCGTGGCCCGCGTCTCGCCGCTGGCGCCGCCGGCAAGGCCGGGACGAAAACCAACGGTACGGAAACCGCCGCCGCGAAGGGCGATCCTGCCGCCGCCAAGTGTGTGCGCGCGCGGCCGCAATAAGCCACGGATAGGGCCGACATGATTTCTTCGCCGTGGCCCGCGCGGTATTTCATCAGGGCGCGGCAAAGATCACCCTCGGCCAGACGCCAAGCCTGGCCAAGATAAGTCACACCATAATGAATGTTGACGTCAGGTTTTGCGAGCTCGGCCAAATCACCGTTGAAACCGAGCATCGCGGCCGTTTCGGGCCGGACCTGCATCAGGCCGATCTCGCCCGCGCCGCCAATCGCGCCTGGATCGTAGCCGCTCTCGATCGCCGTGACGGCATCGGCGATGTCCGGCGGCACACCATTTTTCATGGCTTCGTTTCTTAGGAGCGCGCGGTAGGCGGTTCTGCCGTCCGGCACCATTGCCTGCGAGGTTTGATCTTGTTTCAGATCAGGAATTCGCGCTTCAGCTTGCGCGCCATGACGGGGATCGGCTTGCGGCGCCGGTCTTGGAACCGGCAGGGGCGGACTGCCCGAAGGTGCGCCCGCGTGGGTGATGAAACCCGCGCATAAAATGACGGAAGCGGCCTTATGGAACAGCATCCGGTCCCTTTCCCAAAACTTGCCCAAAGCTTGCGGCGGCGGCAAGACGATAGCAGCAAAAAGCTTAAGGGCCTATTTGCCGTTTAGCAAAGGCGGGCCAACGGTTTGGCCGCGGGCCAATGCCCTTATCCGCTTCAAGTCCTACCTTGAGAACTCCGACTGCTGCAGCTTCGCTTGGTACAAGCGGATCGAGGTGCCCTGGAAATTCCTACCGGCCGGTAAGCGGGAAGGGGCCTACCGGCTGACGTTTTATCGCTGCCTTTCTTCGGCCAGACTTGCGCGGTCATAAAGCCCGCCTCGAGGCGGGCGCGTCACCACAGGCGATCGCTTCGCGAAATGCGCCGCCAAAGGACTCTTCGTGCGCAGGCGTTTCTATTCGGGGCTTTTCCTGGCCGCCATTCTCGTGGCCCTTCTCCCGGGCGTCGCGGCGTCGCACCCCCACGTATGGGTTTCCGCGCGGGCAGAGGTGATTTTCGATACCAAGGGCGAGATCGAGGCCATCCGCCACTCCTGGACATTCGACGAAATGTATTCGGCTTACGTGACGGAGGGACAGGGAAAGGGCGGCGTGCCCATGACCAAGGAAGAACTCGCGCCGCTGGCCAAGTCCAATGTCGAATCGCTCGCCGAATTCGACTTTTTCACCTTTGCAAAGGTGGCTAGCGCACCGGCCGAATTCGGGACGCCCATCGACTTTTCGCTGGAACAGCGGGAGGACAAGCGCGTGGTTCTCCGGTTTACGCTTCCGTTGAAAACCCCCGCCAGCGCCTCGAAATCCTTCTCGTTTCAAGTCTATGATCCAACCTATTTCGTGGCGTTCGAGATGGAACAGCAAGATCCGGCCGGAATGGCGGGGGCGCCAAAAGGGTGCTCAATCAATCTGCTTGGATCAAAACCCTTGGCGGCGGCGGACACCAAGAAACTTTCGGAATCCTTTTTCAGCGGTCTTTCGCCGGGCTATGATTTCGGGATCAAGCTCGCCAGCCGAATCATTGTTGCTTGTCCGTGAGGCCTTGTTGAAACCGGTCGAATTTTCTTTTGCGGCGGTTTGGCGGGGCGCGGCGCAAGGCCGTGCCGTCGCACGCCAGGCCTTGCCGCTCGCCTTGCTCTGCATGGTCCTCTTGCTGCCTTCCCAAACCCTGGGGCAGGGTGTGCATCATCCCTTCGCGGTCGGTGTCAATGAGGGTTCCGCTGGTGGCGCGCATGGTGCAATCATGAGCTGGATCCTTGCACAAGAGGCGGGCTTTTACCGCCTGTTAAGCGGGGCCGTCCGTGCCGCCAAACAAAGCGGCGCGGTTGCCTGGGGTCTAGCGGGTTTAAGCCTTGCATACGGTATTTTTCATGCCGCGGGCCCTGGCCACGGCAAAATGGTCATTGCTTCCTATATGCTCGCCAATGAGCGCGCCTTGCGGCGGGGTCTAATGATTGCCTTTGGCGCGGCCCTCCTCCAAGGTTTTAGCGCGGTCGCGATCGTTGGCGCCGGCGCCCTCGTCTTCCAGGCGACGGCGAAGCACATGACGGCGGCCGCGCATGTGGTCGAGATCGCGAGCTATGCCGGCATAGCAATTCTCGGCGGCGCTTTGGTTTATGTGAAAGGCGCGGCGCTTCTTTCCACATGGCGCGCCGCGCCCAGCGCCACCGCCGCCGGCGATTGCGCCGCGATCCATGTCCACGGCAAAGACTGCGCCCATTTCCACGCGCCCGATCCGCGCACGCTTGGGGATGGATTTTCTTGGAAGTGCGCGCTGCTGACGATGATGGCCGCCGGATCGCGCCCTTGCTCGGGCGCGATTCTCGTGCTTGTCTTTGCCTTGGCGCAGGGGATTTTTCCGGCTGGAGTTTTTGCCGTCGCGGCGATGTCGCTTGGCACCGCGATCACCACGGCAGCACTCGCCTGCGCGGCGGTCTTTGCCAAGAACGCGGCGGTCAAATATTCCAAGGCTGGTTCAGGGCAGGCCCTAATAGCGGGACGCCTGTTCGAGGCAGGTGCCGCCTGCGCGGTACTGGGGCTGGGACTGGTATTGCTGTTCGCGGCCATCGTTGGCGGCAATGCGGCCAATTGAGGTTTGGTGGAATTCAATGTCTGACGTTCGCGGCAAGGAATTCAAGCGCTGATGGATGAAGCCGCGCCCGGCGCCGCATCAACGATTGCCATTATCGGCGGCGGTCAGGCGGGAGCCGAGGCCGCGACCCTGTTGCGCCAGAACCGGTTCGAGGGACGCATCGTCCTCGCCGGCGAGGAAGACTATCTTCCCTATATGCGGCCGCCTTTGTCGAAGGCATTTCTCGCGGGCGAAATCGGCAAGGACGCATTGATCTACAAGTCCTCGCTTGCCTATGAGAAAACCCGGGTGGAGATGCGGCTCGGGGTCCGCGTCGAGACGATCGACCGGGGCGCGAAGACACTCTTGATCAAGGGCTCCGCGCCGCTCCGCTACGACAAGCTTGTGATCGCGACCGGGGGCCGCGCCCGCGAGCTGGCGGTGCCAGGCGCCGGCTTGCGCAATGTTTTTTACCTCCGCACGATTGCCGATGTCGAGGCGTTGCGGCCGCTCATCGAGGCGCCCCGGCGTCTCGCGATCGTCGGCGGCGGCTATATCGGACTGGAAGCCGCCGCCGTCGCGGTTAAGCACAACCTTGCCGTAACCGTGCTCGAAGGGGCGCCGCGCGTGCTCGCCCGCGTCACCGCGCCCGATCTGTCGCAATTCTATGAACGCATCCATCGGGAAGCCGGAGTCGACATTCGCACCGGGGTCACGGTCGGCAGGTTCACCGCCGGGGACGAAGGGGGCAGTGTGGGCGGGGTCCTATGCGCCGGCGGTCAATCGTTTGCCGCCGATATTGTGTTGATCGGCATCGGTCTCGTTCCCAACATAGAACTAGCAGAACAAGCCGGGCTCGCCGTTGACGACGGGATTGTCGTCGATGCCGAATGCCGCACAAGCGACCCCGATATTTATGCCATCGGCGACTGCGCGATACATGCGCATCACGGCTTTCTAGAGAGGAAAATTCGCCTCGAATCGGTTCCGAACGCGCTCGAACAGGCCCGTGCCGCCGCCGCCTCGATCATGGGGCGGCCAATTCCCGCCGCCACCGCGCCTTGGTTTTGGTCCGACCAGTATGACCTCAAATTGCAGATGGCCGGTGTCTCCGATGGCTATGAAGAGCTTGCGATCCGCGGGAACATGGAGGCATCGTCGTTTATTGCATTTTATCTCAAGGAAGGAAGGGTCATCGGTGCCGACTCGGTCAATCGCCTTGGCGAATTCATGGCCGCCAAACGCATCGTCGGCGAACGGATGGAAATCGCCGCCGCGCGGCTAGCCGATGAATCGGCGGCGCTCAAATCGCTGCTCCGGTCCGCCGCTGCTTAAGCCCGGCATGATGGCGCAACAGCCATGCAAGGCGCGGCGCGGTACAAAGCCTGGATTTGAGGATAGCGGAAGAGCGGGTTAGGGCTTATTTTTGCCGTACGTTTTTTGGGTTAATCCTCCAAGGCGCTGCCAGCATCTTCAAGCGCCTGAAAGCGATGAGCAGTCCATGGGCGCCATCGTGCCAGCGATCCCGGTGATCGATGTAGGCGACGGCGGGCCTCTCCGCCACGCGGCGCTGAGCCGTGCTCGCGCGCGTGCCCTGCGCGACGAATGCCTCACGGTTTTTCCGCGCGCGGTAACACCGTTTTTGCCGGCGTTGGATAATGCCACGCGGCGCTGGCTTACCCGGTCCAGCTCGCCCTATGTGCAAGAGATTGCGCAAATCGCGGCGACGCTCGGCGTTCCGGGTGTCTGGCTCCTCAACAACTCCTACCAGTGGGGCTGCACCTCGCTTGCCCGCGAGGAAGACGGCGTGCCCTGGCTCGCGCGCACGCTCGATTGGCTTTTTCCCGGGCTTGGCCGCCATTCCGAGCTTGTGCGCGCAAAGGCGCCGGCCGGCGAATATTTCAGCGTCACCTGGCCCGGCTACGCGGGCGTGCTGACGGCGATGGCGCCGCGCCGGTTCGCCGCCTGCCTCAACCAGGCGCCCATGTGGCGCCGCACCCGGCATCCATGGCTGCGCATTTACGATCTTGCCGCCAACGCGCTTCACACATGGGCGAAAATACGCCACATGCCGCCGGATCAGTTGCTACGCCAGGTTTTCGAGACTTGCGAAACGTTTGCCGCCGCGAAGAGCGTGTTGGAAGCAACGCCGGTGGCGCGGCCGGCGATCTACGTGCTCATTGGCTGTGCGCCGGGGGAGCGATGCGTGATCGAGCGGACCGAGACCGGCTTTGTCACGCGGGAGAACGAGGCGAGCGCCGCCAATGATTGGGTGCCAAGCCGCCCGAATTGGGAAGCGCGAATCGCCGCCGCGCGCTTTTTGACTTGGTCGCCGGCGGAGGCCGCCGCGCACTGCCGCGACCGGCAAGACACGCTCGCCAGCTGGCGCGGGCTCTTGTCGCGCGACGGCTTCGATTGGGTGACGCCGCCGGTCCTCAATCCCTATACGCGGCTTGCGGTGACGATGAGCCCCGCGCGCGCGATTCTGCGCGTGGCCGGGTATGAAATGATGGGCGCCGGATTGCCGGAACAGGTGACAGAAGTCCGCGAGGTATTTAGTTCGTCGCAGGTTCCACCGGTGCTGCCTTGAGAAGGTATGAATCTCGTCATAATGGTCCCGGGTCGAGACATATTCGCCACACCTGAAGGCATGTGCGCCGAAACGGTACCTTGCTTCGTCGTTGTCTCCGGAGCTTTCGTAGTGAAACACCCAACGTGCATGCTCCGATCCACCGGGCTTGTGCACGAGGCGGCCTGTCTCGTCCTCTTCGCCGTCCCAAAATCGGTGGACGCAACAACGGTCGCGATATTCTTGCCAGAGCGCCGGATCAATGTTTCGGACGGGCCAAATCCAAAGAGCGATGCTTTGGAGTGATCCAACTTGGAACTTCAATCCTGCTGTGACCAAAGCAACGTCTTCGCCTTTCTGAGCGATCCGGCGACGCATGGGCTGCACGAGCCGGTTGCCCGCATTGACACGCATGGCGCCGCGGTGTTCCTAGCTGGCAAGGATGTCTACAAGATCAAGAGGGCAGTGCGGTTTCCTTTCATGGATTATTCGACCCTCGACAAGCGGCGGTGGGCTTGCGAACGCGAGCTTGCCGTGAATAAAGACAATGCTCCAGAAATTTACCTCGGCACAGTTCCGATTTCGCAGGACGGTTCCCGTTTGAGTTTTGGCGACGCCGGCAAGGTCGTCGAATGGGCGGTCCACATGCGGCGCTTTGATGAAAATCGCACGCTTGATCGCCTGGCCGGCCAAAACAAGCTTGATCTCCAAATAGTTGCGAAACTTGCTGATGTCGTCGTCGCCTCGCATCGGCATGCGCCGGTCGCCGCTGGAACAGATGCCGGCAAGGCATTGGAACGTCTGATGGAGGAGACCCTCGCCGCCCTCGAAGCAGCCCCCGAAATTTTCGCGAATCAAGCTGTTGCTAGTCTTCGCCACGCTATGAGACAAGCCTTGGTGAATCTTGTGCCATTGCTTTCAGAGCGAGAAAATCAAGGTCAAGTTCGCCGCTGTCATGGCGATCTTCACTTGCGCAATATCGCCTTGATCGATGATCGCCCGGTCTTATTCGATGCGATCGAATTCGACGAGACGATCGCGACATGCGACGTGCTTTATGACCTCGCGTTTCTTCTGATGGATCTGTGGACACGCGGACTGCACCGCCATGCAAACCTGCTGTTTAATAGGTATTTGTGGGCTTGCGATGACGTGAAATGCCAGCTGAAAGGCCTTTCCGTGCTTCCTCTCTTCCTTTCCCTTCGTGCCGCAATTCGCGCCAAGGTAAGCATTCTCCAGCCCGGAAATGAAGTTCATACAAGGGAAGCGCGCAGATATCTGGAGGCTGCCAGCAGCTTTCTCGCTCCATGCCGGCTCGACTTGATTGCCATCGGGGGCTTATCGGGAAGCGGCAAGAGTTCGCTTGCGGCCGCGCTCGCGGGCGCGATCGGACGCGCGCCTGGCACCCTGCATTTGCGTAGCGATATTGAACGCAAGCGGCTCTTAAATGTCCGCGAGTTCGACCGTCTCCCGGGCGATGCCTATCGGCCTGAAATTACAACGCGGACTTATGAACGCCTCCGCGATTTGGCTTCATCCGCGCTGGAGGCTGGCCACAGCGTTGTCATCGACGCCGTGCATCTACGGCTGGACGAGCGCCTCGCGGTCGAGCGAATTGCGCGCAGGCACAAAGCCCATTTCATCGGTCTGTGGCTCGAAGCGCCGATCAACATGCTTCAGAAGCGGGTAGGCAGACGCAAGATGGATGCGTCGGACGCGACGGCCGATATCGTGTTGGCGCAGGCCAAGCAACCCACGGGTGCGGTGGATTGGCTGCGCCTGGATGCCTCGACTCCGGTCGAAATAATCGTCAAAGATGCCCTTACGACGATCTTGCGTTGATCGTCCAGACCGGTCGGCAACGAAGCGGCAGCAACACCGCCGCGCCCGGCATTCCAGGTCGACTCCGGCGTTGACAGCCGAAAGTGTTTCGACGCCTCTAAGGCTTAGGATGGGGCAATCGGCTGCGTGCTGGCGATCGCGTGTGTCGGACTGACCGTGGGCTTCCCGCGCAAATGGAGAACGCGATGCAAGCGATGGTTCTAAAGAAGCTCGGGAGCGTTTTAGAATGGACGGAACTCGCGGACAGGCAACCTGGGCCGGACGAGATTCGCGTGAAGGTGGCCGCCTGCGGCGTCTGCCGCACGGATCTGCATGTGGTCGATGGCGAGCTGCCGAGCCCGAAGGTGCCGGTCATCCCTGGCCACGAAATCGTTGGCAGGATCGATGCGATTGGGGCCGGTGTCGAAGGGCTCGTGCTCGGGGAGCGGGTGGGCATCCCATGGCTTGGTCACACCTGCCGCGTCTGCAACTATTGCCTGGGCGGCCGGGAAAATTTATGCGATCGGCCGGTCTTCACCGGCTACACGCGCGACGGCGGCTTCGCAACGGCGGCGATCGCCGATGCGCGCTATGCATTCCCGCTCGGCGAGGCGGGCAGCGATGTGGCGCTCGCTCCCCTGCTCTGCGCCGGACTGATCGGCTGGCGTTCGCTGGCGATCGCCGGCGAGGGCAAGACGCTGGGACTCTACGGCTTTGGCGCGGCGGCTCACATCTTGCGCAGGTCGCGAAGTGGCAGGGACGAATGGTATTTGCCTTCACCCGGCCGGGCGATGTGGCTGGCCAGAGTTTTGCGCTAAAACTCGGCGCGGCATGGGCGGGCGGGTCGGACGAGAGGCCGCCGGAGCCGCTCGACGCGGCGATCATCTATGCGCCCTTGGGCGATCTCGTGCCGCTGGCGCTGGCGGCGGTGCGCAAGGGCGGCCGCGTGGTTTGTGCTGGCATCCATATGAACGACATCCCGCGCTTTCCCTATTCCCTGCTCTGGGAAGAGCGCCAGCTCGTGTCGGTCGCCAATCTCACGCGGGCTGATGGACTAGATTTCCTGCATCTCGCCCCGGAGATCGGCATCGTCACCAAGACCACGAGCTACGAGCTGAGAGAGGCCAACGATGCCCTCGCCGATCTCCGCGCCGGCCGGTTTGAAGGCGCCGCCGTTCTCGTGCCGTAAGCCGCAATCATTAACCAGGAGGGCTAGCCGGGGCGGGACCACATTCAATTTCAAATCGACCCCTCTTGAACCCCGCGCCTTTTTGGCGAGGTTTGCTCAAGAACCGAGGGAGAGGAGCGTCTTGATGATAACAAAACCGGTATCGTCTGGCGACCGATTCGCCGATGTCGCGAGCTTTGGTGTGCCGGAGCATCACGGCGATGCCTTGCCAACGCTCGTCCAATGCGGCAATCTCAGTTTCGAAATCTGGCCATCGGGTGGATGTTCGTTAAATATCCCAATCGATGCTTGCCGGATCCCATAGAAAAGTAAAATCGGAACATCGCCGATGAGCGAAACGGAAGAGGCACAAAATGCGGCGGGTCACTTGGCCCATTCGCGGATAGCAAGGTTCTGGCTCAAGGAATTGCCCTACATTGTGGTGCTGGCGCTCACAATATTGGGCGTGGCCTATACCAGCGTGTCGCACCAGCCTCTCATCGGCTATTGGGAGTTTCTTGCTGTGGCGACCGGGTTTGTCTGCGTAACCACAGGGTGGCTTCATATTCATGACCTCAAACCTCGATTTCGGATGGTTTGGACGCAAGCGCTGCATTGGCTGGCTTTCTTGGTTGCGATGAACATAGTGCTTTTGCCCAATGTTCAAGCAATGTTTAATGCGCCCGCGACCGGGCTAACGCTTCTGATGCTGCTGGCGCTCGGCACTTTTGTCGCGGGCGTTCATGTATCCTGGCACATCTGCGCTCTCGGCATCGCCATGGCGCTTTTCGTGCCGGCGATCGCATGGCTCACAGTATCTTCGCTCTTATTGGTTTTGGGTTTGGTAGCTCTCATCGGGGTTGCCATGACGTTCTGGTGGCGCCTGAGCGATCGGCGCGCCTCGAAGGTGCCAGGCGAAGAATCGCCCGGGTAGAGGAGGTCCTCAAAACAATTGCGAGATCACGGTACTTTGAGATTCGCACATGACCCCCGCGGAAGCCGCGCGCACCGTCTCAACCCTGGAGACCATGATGCCCGACTCATTGTCACCTGACTTCCTCCGGAAAATGCACGCCTATTGGCGCGCGGCAAACTACCTCTCCGCCGGGCAGATCTATCTGCAAGACAATCCTTTGCTCGAATCCCCGCTGAGGCTCGAACATATCAAACCCCGCTTGCTCGGGCATTGGGGCACGACACCTGGATTGAACTTTCTCTACGTCCACTTTAACCGGCTGATCAAAGAGAACGATTTGAACATGATATACGTCATTGGTCCGGGTCATGGCGGCCCAGGCCTCGTGGCGCAGACCTATCTGGAAGGATCGTACACCGAGCGCTATCCGGCAATTGAGCGCAGCCGGAACGGACTGCACCGGCTCTTTCGCCAGTTCTCCTGGCCTTACGGAGTTCCCAGTCACGTTTCGCCGGAGACCCCCGGCTCCATTCACGAAGGCGGAGAATTGGGCTATTCACTGACCCACGCCTATGGCGCCGCCTTCGACAATCCGGATCTGATCGTCGCTTGCATCATCGGCGACGGCGAGGCGGAAACCGGCGCGCTGGCCACCAGTTGGCATTCCAACAAGTTTCTCAATCCCGCGCGCGATGGGGCGGTTCTTCCGATCCTTCATCTCAACGGTTATAAGATCGCCAATCCGGCGGTGCTTGCTCGCATCAGCCCACAGGAACTGACGGAGCTATTGCGCGGCTACGGCTACGATCCCCATTTCGTCGAGGGCGACGATCCAATGGCCGTGCATCAAAGTCTCGCCGGCACGCTCGATGCGATTCTTTCGCGGATTCGCCAGATTCAGAGCGCCGCGAGGTCTGGCAGTGAGACGAAGGGCCTAGAGCGTCCGCGCTGGCCCATGCTCGTCTTCCGCACGCCCAAGGGTTGGACAGGACCGAAATTCGTCGACGGCAATCCGGTCGAGGGTACCTGGCGCGCGCATCAAGTCCCGATCGCGGATTTTAAGAACCCCGAACATTTGCAGCAACTCGAAGATTGGCTGAGGAGCTACCGGCCGCACGAATTGTTCGACGAACACGGCAAGTTCCGCGAGGAGTTCGCCGAGCTCGCGCCGACGGGTCATCGCCGCATGGGCTCCAATCCGCACGCCAATGGCGGTGAATTGTTGCAGCCGCTCTCGATGCCCCACTTCCATGATTACGCCGTGGCAGTGCCTGGGCCCGGCAGCGTCGAGGCGGAACCAACGCGGGTTCTCGGAAAATTCCTGCGCGACGTGATGAAACTCAATCTCGACAAACATAATTTCCGGCTGTTTGGCCCCGACGAAACCGAGTCGAACAGGTTGGAGGCCATCTACGAAGTCTCCGGCAAGGAATGGATGGCTGATGTTGAAGAGACCGATGTCAATCTCAGCGCCGAGGGTCGCGTCATGGAGGTGCTGAGCGAGCAATTGTGCGAAGGCTGGCTCGAAGGTTATTTGCTCACGGGACGCCACGGCCTGTTCTCTTGCCACGAGGCCTTCATCCACATCATCGATTCGATGCTCAATCAGCACGCAAAATGGCTAAAGGTCAGCAGGCAGATCCCTTGGCGAAAGCCGATCGCATCGCTGAACTATCTGCTTACGTCGCATGTCTGGCGGCAGGATCACAATGGCTTTTCCCACCAGGATCCGGGCTTCATTGATCATGTCGCGAATAAGAAATCCGATATCGTGCGCATCTATCTGCCGCCCGACGCAAACTGCCTCCTGTCGGTAACAGATCACTGTTTGCGCAGCCGCAACTACATCAACGTAATCATCGCCGGCAAACAGCCGGAGTGGCAGTGGCTCGACATTGAGTCAGCCGTTCGCCACTGCACCGCCGGCGCGGGCATTTGGCGATGGGCCAGCAACGATGCCGGTGATCCCGATGTGGTCATGGCTTGTGCCGGCGATGTGCCGGCCCTTGAGACGCTCGCTTCCGTGACCCTCCTGCGGGCCTATGTCCCCGATATCCGCATCCGTGTCGTCAACGTGGTGGATTTGATGGTCTTGCAGCCTCAGTCCGAGCATCCCCATGGTCTGGAGGATCAGGATTTTGACGAACTGTTCACGCCAGACAAGCCGGTGATCTTCGCTTTTCATGGCTATCCCGCGATCATTCACAAGTTGACCTACCGGCGGCACAATCATGACAATATTCATGTGCGGGGCTACAAGGAGGAAGGCACCACCACGACTCCCTTCGACATGGTTGTGCTGAACAACCTTGACCGCTATCAACTTGCGCTGGACGCCATCCTGCGAATTCCCCGGCTCCGCGATCACGTGGAGACGGCGACGGCGCGCTATTGGACGACGATGGAGCGTCACAAACTCTATATCAGCGAGCATGGCGACGACATGCCGGAGGTCCGGAACTGGCGCTGGAACTTGTGAGCGCGATGGTTCCGGCGGGAAACGTTATGGCAGACACTGAAACAGCGTTGACCGTGCTCGCGCTGAACAGCGGGTCTTCATCGCTCAAATTCGGGTTGTGCCGCGTCGAGTCTTCGCGGACCGAAATGCTGGTCTCCGGCGAGGTTGAGTTGATCGGCGACGAGAAAGGCAAATTCATTGCCCACGGTTCGCCCGACAATGCGTTGCTCTCCGAGACGGTATCCATTCCCAGCCAACGGGAAGCGATCATCCGCATCGGAAAATTTCTTGCCGACTCCAAAATGCCGGCACCGGCCGCGATAGGACATCGAATCGTCCATGGCGGACCTAAGCTTAGGCAGCATTGCCTCATCGATGATTCGCTCCTGCGGCAAGTTGAAGCTGCTACCGCCTTCGCGCCGCTGCATATTCCATCGGCTCTGTCGGTCATCCGCTTCGCCCTAGAGCATTTTCCGGGGCTTCCGCAGGTGGCGTGTTTCGACACAAGTTTTCACGCCGAATTGGCGGCGGTCGCACGTGTCCTTCCGATCCCCAAGGAATTGCAATCGGAGGGTATCCAGCGCTACGGGTTTCACGGCCTTTCGTGTGAATCGATCGTGCGCCAACTTGGAAACGACCTGCCGAACCGCCTGGTTATCGCTCATCTCGGCAATGGCGCAAGCGTCACCGCGGTCAAAGGCGGCAAATCAATCGACACCAGCATGGGATTGACCCCGGCCGGCGGGGTAATCATGGGCACGCGCAGCGGCGATCTCGATCCCGGCGTTCTGATCTATCTGATGCGTGAAAAGAAGTTCAATGCAATCATGCTTGAAGAGCTGGTCGACCGACGTTCCGGCCTCATGGGAATTTCGGGCGTCGGCAGCGACATGCGGCGTCTGCGTGAAGCCGCGCCGTCAAACGCCGATGCGCGGCTCGCCATTCAAATGTTCTGTTATTCCGTGCGCAAGCAGGTGGCCGCGATGATCGCCGCGCTTGAGGGAGTCGACTTAATCGTCTTCACCGGCGGCATTGGGCAAAATGATGGCGAAGCGCGCGCCGCGATCTGCGGCGGCCTTTCCTGGGTCGGCGTCAAGCTCGACGAAGTTCGGAACCGGTCCGTGAACAATCCTATCTGCGATCCCGCGTCCCGCTGCCCCGTGCTCGTTCTCGCCTCGCAGGAAGACGAACAGATCGCGCGCCATACGTTCGCGTTGTTCCCAGAGAGTCTTTCCTAATGGCGGCCATAACCTGCTTCCGCTTTTAGTGCGTTTAATGCGCCTCGTCCCAGTTTTGCGCGGCCTTGGCGTCGACCTGCAATGGCACGGCGAGCTGCAGATAGGGATGCGGCGCGTCGGTCATCACCTTGCGCACCACTTCGATCGTCGCCTCGACCTCGGAATCCGGCACCTCAAAAACGAGTTCGTCATGGACCTGCAAAAGCATTTTTGCCGAAAGTTTTGCTTGCTCCAGCGCCGCGTCCATCCGCACCATGGCGCGCCTTATAATGTCGGCGGCGGAACCCTGGATCGGCGCGTTGATCGCGGCGCGTTCGTTAAAAGCGCGTTCCGATGGGTTTGATGCGGTCACGCGCGGATAATGGCATTTGCGCCCGAAGATCGTGGAGACATAGCCATGTTCGCGCACGAAGGTTTTGGTTTGATCCATATAGGCGCGAATGCCCGGAAACCGCTCGAAATATTTTTTGATGTAGGCGCCGGCGTCCTCCCGCGAAATGCCGAGCTGATTGGCGAGGCCAAAGGCCGAAATGCCGTAAATGATCCCAAAATTGATCGCCTTCGCGCGGCGGCGCACCTCCGGCGCCATGCCTTCGACCGGCACGCCGAACATTTCGGCGGCGGTCATCGCGTGAATATCCTGGCCTGCCGCAAACGCCGCCTTCAATTGCGGGATGCCGGCGATATGGGCAAGGAGGCGCAATTCGATCTGCGAATAATCCGCCGAGACGAGCTTGTGGCCATCGCGCGCGATAAAGGCGCGGCGGATTTTGCGGCCGGCCTCATTGCGCACGGGGATATTCTGCAAGTTCGGGTCGGACGAGGAAAGCCTGCCCGTCGTCGTCGCGGCGAGCGCATAGGAGGTATGCACGCGCCCGGTCACCGGATCGACGAAAGTGGGCAGCGCATCGGTATAGGTCGATTTGAGTTTTGCGAGCTGCCGCCAATCGAGGATGCGGGCGGCGAATTCATTGCCTTGCTCGGCGAGATCGTCGAGCACGCCCGCCGCCGTGGACCAGGCTCCGGTCGCGGTCTTCCTGGCGCCAGGGAGGCCCATCTTACCATAGAGAATATCGCCGAGCTGTTTTGGCGAGCCGAGATTAAAGGTCTCGCCCGCGAGTTCATGGATCATCGCCTCCAGCCGCGCCATGTCCTGCGCGAATTCGCCAGACAGTTTTGCGAGGATGGAGCGGTCGATCGTGATCCCGCGCCGTTCCATCTTTGCGAGGACTGCAATCATCGGACGCTCCAGAGTCTCATAGACATTGGTCATGTGCTCGGCGGGAAGGCGGGGTTTTAGCACCCGCCACAGACGCAATGTGACGTCGGCGTCCTCCGCCGAATATTCGGCTGCCTTGTCGATGGCCACGCGGGAAAAACCGATGAATGTGCGGCCCGATCCCGCCACTTCGCCGAAAGGAATCGGCTTGTGGCCAAGATGCTTTTCGCTGAGCACGTCCATTCCGTGATCGCTGCGCCCCGCGTCGAGCACATATGACAAAAGCATGGTGTCATCGACCGGAGCCACCTCGATGCCGCGCTGCTTGAAAATAAGCCAGTCGAATTTCATGTTTTGCCCGATTTTGAGAACGCTCGCGTCTTCAAGCAGAGGTTTTAGCCGCGCGAGCACTTCTGCTTCTGTCAATTGGCCCGGCACAATATCGCCGCCGCCGAAAAGGTCGCCGCCGCCCTCGCTCCGGTGCCGCAGAGGGACGTAGCAAGCGCGCCCCGGCGTTACGCACAAGGAAATGCCGGCGAGCTCGGCCTGCATGGTTTGCAGCGAAGTGGTTTCCGTGTCGACCGCGATCGCGCCCGCCTCGAACGCGGCGGCGACGTATTCGTCGAGCCGTTCAAAACTCCAAACGGCTTCATAGCTCTTGGTGTCGAATTTTTGCGCACGCGCATCGGCCGCGCGGGCCGCGGCGTGATGGCCTGGGCCGCTGGCGGTAATGGACTTTTGGATTTGCCCGCCATAGCGGGCGTTTCTTTTGGACAGTTCCGCCTGCGGGCTTGGCGCCGTCGCCTCGAGTGCTCCCTCCGGGGAAGAAGCGAGCGCCTCGCCATCGCGGCCGCGCCAGCCGGCGGGTCCAGCGAATGCCGGATCGGGCGCGATCATGGCCGCATCCATCGCATAAGAGTCGGCGGCGCGCTTGGTGATGGTGGAAAACTCCATCGCCTTGAAGAACGCAATGAGCGTTCTCGCATCCGGCGGTTGGAGGCGAAGATCGTCGAGCGGCACTTTGAGCGGCACGTCGCGCGCCAGCGAGACGAGCTGTTTCGACATGCGGATCAGCGCCACGCTTGCGGGATCGGTCAAGGCCTCGCGGCGTTTCGGTTGCTTGATTTCGTTGGCGCGGGCGAGCAGGGTTTCGAGATCGCCATATTCCGCGATGAGCTCCGCCGCCGTCTTTAATCCGATGCCGCGCGCGCCTGGCACATTGTCGGTGGAATCGCCGGCAAGCGCCTGAATATCGGCAACTTTGTCCGGGGATCCGCCAAAATAAGCGCGCACTTCTTCAACTCCAATCCTGCGTTCCTCGCGCGCGCCCTTGGCTCCTGTTTCCCCCGAAGCTGGATCATACATGGCGACGCCAGAGCCAACGAGCTGCATCAAATCCTTGTCGGCCGAAATGATCAAAACGCCGGCGCCGCGCCGGACCGCCTCGCAGGCGTAGGTCGCGATCAGATCGTCGGCCTCATACCGGTCCTGCTCGACAGGGGTCAGGCCGAAAGCCCGCACGGCCGCGCGCATCAGCGGGAACTGCGGGATCAAATCTAGCGGCGGCTCCGAACGATTGGCCTTGTAAGGCGGGTAGAGCTCTTTCCGGAATGAGTGTTCTGATTTATCGAAAATAATCGCGAGATGGGTCGGCTTGATCCCCGCCGCGCCATCGCGCACGAACTGGAAAAGCTTGGTGCAGAAGAGTCGCACCGCTCCGGTCGGCAGCCGGTCGGAACGGTAATTATATTTCGCGTCCTGCCGGATTGACTGGAAATAGGCGCGAAAGACAAAAGAAGATCCATCGACCAGAAAAACTTGATCGTCAGCTTGGCCGGGGCACTTATTCGCGGACATATGTTCCATTGAAGACATCGGCGCGGCGCCTATTCTGCGATAGAAGAATGGGGTAGTACTGACGCCACTGGCGTGGCAGGCGAGGACCCGTTGAAAACCTGCACGCTGAAGCAGCATTTCGATGCAACCAAAGGAAGCCCTTATTGGTTGTGTGGTAGGGGCAAGAGAGAATGCCCTATACCGCGTATTTGTGCTTCGCGTGCAATTTCAGCATAATTGTCAGGCTCCACGCCAACACAAGAGATCCCTTCCCTTGCCGCGATCCCTTGCCGCTCTCCGGGGCACCGCTGGCCCCGGCCAAGTTGAGATCTCCAGAACATTCGCCATAGCTGCATGGTCAAGCAGGACAAACAGTTAGATTTCGCGGCCGTTTTCAATAGCCTGCCTGGACCTTGGCTGGTGATGGACCGGGATTTCACTATCGTCGCCTTGAACCGGGCCTTTCTCGACGTGACCATGCGGTCGCGCGACGAGATCATCGGGCTCCAGCTCTTCACGGCATATCCTTCGACTGGAGAAAGCCGCCGCATCGTGCAAGCCTCCCTT
>JBQTKC010000265.1:0-9858 GCA_052386575.1 Beijerinckiaceae bacterium | reverse complement strand
CAATGAGGCCGAGGCGCGCGCGCCTCGGATGCAGCCACCCTACAAGCCCTTGGATACCAAGGCAATCTCGCCACGTTGTCGACCGGCGGCCGCGGGCGATGGGCGCAGCCTGACAGTTTCTACACGACATCGTATCGACCATGTCAAAGAGCTTCACGATTCCAACAATCTATCGAGATTCGAGCGGGTGCGGGGTTCCGCGCGGCACGTCGCCGCTCGAAAGCACCCGGCGGGTACGAAACGCATTCAATCAGGACCGCTCATCTTTGCCGGAATCGCCGCTGATCTTACCGGATCTTGCTATATGACGGTAGCCCGGCGTTCCACTTTCGAGAACGTTTTGCCGATGCTCTCCACGGCCAGCTCGACCTTGCCGGCCGGTCCGACATCGATCAGGAGAACGTGATCCTCCCCATTCTTCACCAGCTCACGCAATCGCGTCTCGAGCTCGGCGCGGCGCCGCCGCGAAAGACGGCACTGGAAAACGGAAAGCTGAATCCATTCCCCATACCCATGCATGGCTTTGAAGACGCGCCGCCAGCGCTTTTGATCGGAGATGTCGTAGGTCACAATGAAGAGGTGTTCGTCAGCCATGGCGAGATCTCACCTGGGCAAATAGTGCGGATAGGCTGGCAACTCGCCCAAGAGGAACCGGGACAGCAATCGTGCCTGAACCAGCAGCATCCGGCGCATGCTCACCTGATAGCCAAAGACAGGATGCGTCGTCTCCTGGGAAAGACGGCGCTCGAACGCTTCGACAAAGCGGCGACGCCCTGCCTGCGTCAGCGCCGTGCCCGTGACCGCCACGACGAAATCGTTCGGCCCGATCTCGCCGGTATTGACCGCCGACAGCACGACGGAATCGGAAATGATCGCGCGGAACGGCTCCATGAGGTCGAGCGCCAGCGCTGGACGGCCATAGCGCGGCGCATGATAAAAGCCCCGATAGGGGTCGAGCCCCACCGACGCCAACGCGATCGTCAAATGCCGGGTCAGCATCGCATAGGCAAGCGACAACATGGCGTTGACCGGATCGGCCGGCGGACGGCGATTGCGCGCCTCGAAACGGAACGGAGCCAGATCGCCCGCGCCTTGCTTATCCTCGGGCGATTTCAAGAGACCCGCGAAGGCGCGGAAATAAACGGCTGCCGCATCGCCTTCGACGCCACGCAACTGCGCGAGAGTCGCCGTGCCATCCGCGGATTTGCGCGCGGCTCCAAGCCGGTCGAGCGCTTCTTGCCGTTCCTCAGGCGGTCCGCGCCAATTCCGGCGCAGGATCGTCCGCTGGTTCGTGATCTTCGCCCCGACCAGTTCCTTTGCGAACCGGAGGCACGCGGCCTCGTCGAAGCTCAAGCGGTATTGCGCCGTGCGAATCTCGACATTGCGGTGGCCGATGCCGTGGGCAACACCGCGAAACCAGCCGCCGTGACTGTGAAAGGTCACCGGAATCTCGCGTTCAAACAGCGCCGCGAGCGCCGGTGTGGTGATCGATACATTGCCGAACAGCGCCACATCCGAAATGTCGATGAAGCGCACCTGCGCTTCGCCCTTCTCTTCGTCGGTGATCTTGAGCGTTTCGCCTTCCTTGCCGATCCGCGCATGCTGGGATTGCACGATAAG
The DNA here is from genome assembly GCA_052386575.1 of Beijerinckiaceae bacterium. Taxonomy (GTDB): domain Bacteria; phylum Pseudomonadota; class Alphaproteobacteria; order Rhizobiales; family Beijerinckiaceae; genus Methylocapsa. The sequence continues at coordinate 8,238 of JBQTKC010000265.1, read as the reverse complement.
CGGCAGCGCCTCGTCCGGCGGAACGGCGATCGTCCGCGGCGCGAGCGACGAGCCCGACAATGAGCGAATCTCGTCCGGAAGACAGACCGTCACGAGCGCGCAGCGCGGGCACTTCGGACTGTCCTTGAGCGGCGGCGGAATGCGGCTTTGCGAAACCGTCAACCGCAGCTCACTGATCGCGGTGCGCGCCGCGCTTCGCAAGGCGTCGTCCAGCGCGACACGCACGCGCTCCCGGCCCTCGGCATAATAGATCGCGCCTTCCTCGACGCGGTAGCCATGCTCCTCGAGCAGCAGTCCCTGGAGACAGATCTGGATGCGCTCCGGCTCATGAACGCCTTGCGCGACATGCGGGCGCTTGCCCCGTTTGTAATCGACGGGTGTCACAACGCCATCGTCGGCTTCGGCGATATCGAGCTTGGCGATGACGCCCAGGGCGGTCGAGGAAAGTGTCAGCGACCTGCTGACGATCTTTTCGCTCGCCAGCGCTTCGCCGGTCTCCAACGCCTCAGGCGCGGGGAGCGGTGCACTGGGCTTGTCAACGCGCGCATGAGCGCGATTGCCCTCGGCCGTGTCACCCGTCTCCGCCCACTCGCCCTGAGTCCACATGAGATACGCAAGCCGCGGACAATAGACGAACTCGTTCACCATCCGCGCCGGAATGAGCGGCGTATCGCCGCTGACCGGCGGCGCGGGAAGATGAAATTCGAGCTGGTTGCCGGTCATCGCGCTCGCCCCAAAATCGTTCGTCTTATCTCGTCCCCACGAACAGCCCGCCCCCGAAATGGCGATCGCGGCCAAGCAGGAGCGGTCCCGCGACGACAGTGTGAAACCTGAGCCTTGCATGGCCGAATAGTCCAGCACCCGGCTTCGTGAAGGTCTCAGTGGTCTCGATCTGCGGTCGCGGGAGTCCGGCGCGTTGGCATTCGGCGAGAAGATCGGCTTCAAGCGCCGCAGCCGCATCGTTCAGTCTGGCATGTCGCGTCACGCGGTAAGGTGTCTGGCTCTGCCATGTCTGCAATAGCGCGAGCAGCGGATCGTCGCATAGGTCCAGAGCGCTGGGGACAAGGGCGAGCTTTCCGGCCGCGCCGGCCCGCAATTCCCGGAAATCCTCAAGCGTGTCCGCGAGGGTAGGAAGGAGCTGCTCGCGTTCATCCTTGAAAGCTTCGCGGCGCTCGAGAATATGCGGGGCAACGATCAGCAGTCGCTGCCGCGGCGCATCGAACGCGAAAGCAAGATGCTCGTGCCGGCCCGAGCGCGATGGCGCCCCGTCAGCCGCATGACCAGTGAAGTACGCCGGCAGTGTCGCGCGCGCTCCGATGCTCTCCTGCACACGCGCCATGACCGCGCGGCGCAAGGCGCGAGTTAGTCCGAGCGGCTCCGCCTGGCCCGTCAGGCCATCCACGATGGTGAAGGCAAAGATGCCGTCCACGCGCCGGACCGGCGCCATTAGGCCGAGCCCCAGATAGCGGCCATCGCCGATCAGGAGCGGGCCGGTTATCGGGCGTGAGAAGCCGACCTCAACATGCCAGAGTCGCTCCTTGATAAAGCGTGTCCCCTTTGCGAAGGCTTCCGCGCGCACGCCCTTGCTTTCGAATGGTTCGCGCCGCACGCGGATCGTCGCCACGGATGCGTCAACGCCGGCATGACGCAATGCCTGCTGCGCGGCCCATTCGGCTGCCGCGTGCTCGCGCAGACGTTCGGCTCCGCCCTTCGCCTCTTCGCGTGCCCGCCGGGGATCGATGCGCCGTCGCGCGGCGCGCCCGGGCAGCGCGGCTGGCGTGACTGTTCGCCAAAGGCGCGACGCGTCTTCGATGCCATAGTGCGTAAGCATTGTGCCGTCGCTGGCTGCGACCAGTTCCGCAGTATCGTCCAGCACTTCGCCGGTTTGCGGATCGGCAAGCACAAGCCCGGAAAAAGCCCACGCGATGTCACCCGTCGCTATGGGGCAGTCCGGTGGCACGGCAACGAGCACGCGCCGGATCGAGCGTTCCGTTTGGGCATGGCCGATAGACGGCAGCGGCGCGATGCGGATGCGCCGCGCCTTATCGGCTTCCTGCGATTCGCGCCCGATGAAGATTTTGTCGGCCAGGTTTTCCCGTTTCGGATCGTCCCGCCGCCATGCCGAAGCTTTCAACCGCTTCGCAGCCAAATCCCTGACCTTTTCAGTCAGTGCTACCACGCACTCAAGGGGCTGTGGCCTGAAGCCATCAGGACTCCTGATCTCGTAGAGAAGAAACGAAGACGGGCTATTGTACGGAACCTGCCTGAGGTCCGGCTTCGGCGCTTGTGAGAAAAGCTGACTTGTCTTCCCGCCGGTTCTGACCGTCCTGAACCGCCCGCGCATCGCCTTGAAACGCTTTACCAGGCTCTCCAGCGAACCGGGATGAGGGCATGCCAGCAAAGTGCCATCGCCGCTTTTGCTGGGCCGCCACAATCTGCTGCCGTGTGCCCGAAGCCGCGCCTCCGCCTCGCTTTCCTCGACAATTTCGCCCGTCGCCCAGGCCATGTCGGCACCGCGGCCCAGTTGATAAAGATTATCCGCGATTTCGCAGATTGCGCGCGCGTGGCACTGAGTGTGGGCGCTTGGCTCAAACGTCCATGCGTAGAGCAACGGCACAGTGGTATCGAACGTGTGTGGCCGGATGGTCTTTCCCGCCCGTATCTTGCCGATCCGCGCAGGGTCGCCACCGACCGCATCGAGATCGTTGTTGGGAACAAAGTTCGTAAAACTCTGCCCGGCAAAGGCAGATGGTGCTGCGATAGCGGGCGCATCCAGGCTTTCGAGCCACTTGAAAGCCAGTACAGCACCGTCCGAGAGACTCTCACCGCGCGCGGCGCCCGCGACCAGTGCCTGAAACAGCCGGGCGGGCGATGGCGGCCATTCGCCGCTGCCGTGATAGCGGCCGTCATGAAAACGGATGGAGATGAGAAGGGTATTGACCACCTCCTACTCCTCCTCGTCCTCTTTCTTCTTGGCGAGGAGTTTCTTCGCCTCATTCATATCGAAGGTATACGACAGCTCCGTTGGCCATTGCGCCTTGAATGGCTCAGCTGCACCCTTCGCATAATCGAGCAGAAGCTCTCTTGCTGATGATAGTTCAATAGGTATGGGTTCGCCTCGCCGCGGAACGGCAAACCAACAGTCGTCTTTGTCGGCGAACCGCAAATTGCAGCCCTCACGCAAAGAAAGCTCGATATCGGCGGTGGCGGTAAGAAGCGCCAAAGCCAGCAGGTAGCGCCGGATTTCCTGAGTCTGAGCTTCCGTTGCTCCCTGAACATTGCGCAGGGCTACGAGGTTCACAGCGATATCGCGTTCGATCTTATCCTTGGTGACAACTCCTCCAAGAACACGACGCTCTGGATTGGGTGCGCCATCGCGGAACTCCGGCATCTGCTTAGCGGCAGATTGGCTCACCTTGCGAAATGTGGCTGGCGCATCCGCGAAGCCTTTTTCAGAAAGCCTCGTCTTTCTGGCCTTCGCCTCCTTCTCCAATTCGGCCTGCTGTTCCTCGCTCAGCGCTTTCCAGACAGAATTAAACTGCGCTGCCGCATAAAGCGGCTCTACATCCCACGCGCGAATAATAGAGCGCACAAGCCGTGGTCGTTTCTCTCCCGACCCTCCGCGTGAATCCCAAACGCCGAAGAGAAGAGATGTCGGCGCCAATCTGCACAATGGACCAGCGTCGCCATGATGTCGCAACGCTGCATATGCCTTTGTGACAGTCGGCGCCAACTTCGGGCATGAATAAACGACCGCATCCGCGCTGCGATGGGCTAAATCGAAGATCGACCGCCGTTCTACAAATTCCTTACCGTCATCGTCGCTCTTATGAAGCTCGATAGTGATCTGCGGTACGAGCGATGAATAGGGTTCGTGCGTAAAGATCGGCTCCATGCGGTTCGCCTGGCTGCCGACGCTGTCGATGGTCGCGACCTTCGTGCCGTCCGAGCGCGTGTCGATGTTGTAGCCGATATCGGCATAGGTCGGCGGGAAGATCACCCCGCCCTCGCCTTCCACAGGGAGGAGCTTCTGCTTGCAGGTCAACGCGACGGGGCCATTTTTGTTATCGGCCCAGTCGTTGATGGTTTCAGACGTGAGCGTTATCATGTACTTGGCTCCTCCTGAGCGAAAGTGACGACTTTATTCTTGCCAGATAAATCGAGCTCGAACCGAAACTGTCTCGACGGAACAGCAGGGAGCGCGCCTGCAACTGCAGCACGCGCCAATATGAGCGGCAGGTTCACACCCCAAGCGGCATATCGAACTTGACGAACCCCGAATTCGACCGGGCGGGCGTTTTCCAATCCCCACGCGGCGAGAAATTCGACGACGGGAGAGGCTTCGATGGCATGCTCATGTTCGTTCGGCGAAAACCCGGCATCGATGGCAGTCCACGCTCCGCGCGGGTCGAAATTGAAGCTGCCGCCCATCGGCGTCAGCACATCGAGCGGCGCATTGACGAGCGCCCCGCGATCTTCTTCCCATAGCTGCCGCACGCCCTTGGTCTTCAGGTCGCCGGGCTGTCCTTTGGCCCTCTGCCTCTTACTTGGCTTGCCGCGCACGCCCTTCAGCATGGCACGCGCGATGCCGTCGGCTGACCGATTGCCCGCATAAAGCTTGAAGCTCTCCCGGCTCGATCCATCCGCCCAATGATCGAGCTCGACAACCGGCCTGTTCCCGCCGCCGAACTTGATAGGCAGGGACATTCGGTCGCCTGTTTTCGCGGGAAAGGTAATGGACAGATCCAACGACGGCGCTGCGCTGGCGGCCGCGGTTACGTCTATATCATCGTCTTCTTCGACTTCCTCGTCTCCACCATCTTCACCTTTTTTAGGCGGTGGATCGGTGTACCCGGCTGGGGCCCATCGCCTCGGCTCTGCTTCGGCCAAGAACTCCAGGACCGTCTCGAACGGATTTCGCTCTCCTTTGGCGCGGAGCGCGAAGCGAACATTCGCATCGTCGCACCAGTTGAAGCCGCCCTCGGCATCGCCCAGCAAAATGTCCGCCGCCTCCATAAAACCCAGGCAGGCAAAGACTTGGCCGGGATTGCGCAAATCGACCGGGATCGCGGCTTCGGCCATCACTTTCCATCCCCATGCGAAGCGCCCAAGTCTTCACCTTTATCGTTGTCGCGCGAGGCCTGCTGGTCGGCGGCGCGCAGCAGCGCCTCCCACCATGCGAGGCCCCACGGCCCCCACCGCTTCTGAAGCCTAGCGAAGCGCAGTGCGACCTCGCGGGCGCGCTCGTCGAGCGCTGAAGGCGGCGCATCTTCACAGCCGCGCGTTGCGATTAACGGCCGCGCCCGCCCGTGATGTGCGGCGATCAAATGCAGGACAAGGTCACGCCAGTCTTCTGGCAAGGCTTTGAACCTTGGGTGCGCTTCTGCATAGGGCAGCGATCCGAATTCGTGCCGGTAGCCATCGAGGATTTGCTGGTTTATGGGGCCGCGCGTTTTGGCGAAAATCTTGTAAGCGCCCGCCACGTCTTTTTCATGCGGCGCCCGGAAGGCGCGCTGCCAACGCAATGCCCTTTTGCCTTCGTCATGCAAGAATGCAGCAACCGCCAGCGCCTCGGCGGCAGGATCGGAAAGGCCGATCTTGCTCGCGATGTCCCCGGCCTTCTGCTCCGCCCAGCTTTGATGTTGGCCAAGCTCCTGAGGCCGGGAAACAGAACGGGCATCCTCCGATTTTGCAGCGCTCCTGAAATGCTCGACGACAAGCCACTCCTCCGCATCGCCGTCGCCATTTGCACGAAGAACGAAATCATCCTCGAAATGCCATTCGTCCACTTTGCTCTCGTATCCTTCGGAGGCGACCCGCCGCACGCGAAATCCTGCGTCTTCACTCCAGCCTTTGTCGGTATCGGCAGTCGGGAAGCCATCACCCTTTTTGCTATGCAGGACGCCTTCGTTCAGGCCCCCGATCCGGGCATCCACGATGAGAATTTTCCCGGCGAACTCGCTGATAAAGTCCTCTTTCTCCTTGCCCTTGCGCTCCGCCGCCAGCCGGCCAAGCGTGTAACGGGCCGCGTAACTCCCATCGGGCAAAAGCACAAAAAGAACGACATCCCGACTGTGCAATGGTGTCGCCCGCGGTGTAGTGGGCAGTGTCGCAACTTCGCGCGCATCGGCGTCATCTGTCCCGGCAGGGAGAACGGCATCTTCGGTTTGCTCGCCCTGGACATCCTGTTGAAGTGGCAGGAGCGCCTTGGCGCGGTCCTGTAGCCAATCGGCCACGCGATAGGTTTCTGTCTCGAGTTTTTCGCTCTCATGCGCAGGCGCCGCCTCAAAGAATGCCTCTACTTCTTTCTTCTCGGCGGACGTTCGCGGCCAATTGGCTGAACCCTCGCGTACCGGCAAAAAGGTGCGCCAGATGACGATGCTCTGATTATCAGGCTCCACCCAACCGCGCAGCCACGGTGCCACATCGGGCCGGCCGGTGTGCTGTTCGAGCGAGGTCATCGACCAGGCATCGACGAGCGCGCGCGTCAGTGCTGGACGCAACGGTTCCGGCGTTGTCGCCTCGCCGATTTTCTTCCGAAGCGCCTCGTCCTTCTCGGCGCGTAGCTTCAGGTCGCGTAGCGCTCCGGGACTTGCGTCTCTTCCGGTTTCGACATTCGGAAGCTCTTTGAGCACTGAAAGTGAACGGTAGGCGATGCCTTGTCGCAATTCCTGATCCGTTGGTGCATCCGGTTTCTTCGGTTTCGGTTCACCGCCATGAACGACAATAATTGTCGCATCGCCTTGGCCGCGCCGGTTCACGCGGCCGAGCCGCTGCACCATCCGTTCCCAGGGAACGAGATCGCAAACCATGTGGCCGGCGTCGAGATCGATACCGACCTCGCCCGCCGATGTCGCAATCAGGAATGCCGGGTTCGCCGGGCATGGCGAGCCTGCGAGAAAGCCATGTTTCTCTAGCCACGCTTTTGCACCTTCACGCTCCTTGACGCGTCGAGCGCCGACGAACAGTTCTGTATCGGCCTTATGGCCGGCCCCCCTCTTGTCGAGCCCGGCTTTCACCTTTTCGGCCGCCTCGCGGCTGTCGCAATAGATAAGAGATCGGGTGGGCTTGCCGCCGTCCTCCGAAAGCTTCCATGCCTGCCGCGCCAATTCCTCGGCGAGCGCGTTCTTGTCGTCACCAGTCTCTATGAAGCGGACAGTCTTTTTCGCAGAAAGGCGGCCTCTGACGATTGGGTCCGATAAATCCTCGTCTTCGAGACGAAACGCGCTCCTCGCTTGGCCGCTATCGGAGGCCGGTTGAGCGCGCCCGGTGGCCGACAGCGGCAAAAGCTTGAAGGGCGGAACGAGCCTGGCACCGGACTCGGCGCGGGAACCGAACCGCTCCGCGCCGTTTGCAATCCGCCAAAGCAATGCCTCGAACGGCGGAACGAGGTGCGCTTCGTCGAGAACGATCAACGTATCCGCGCCGAGCAGACCGGCGTGATAGGGCCGCATCTTGCGAGAGACGCCGTAGCCCTCGAACAGAAGCCGCGAGCCGATCATGTCGACTGTTCCGACGATAATCGCCAGAGCCGCGGGATTGTCGAGCCATTCGCGGTTATCGACATGCGCGCCGCGCAACGTCGAAATGGGAAGTGCGCCGTTGCTCAGCCCAAGCGGGCCCTTGAGGTACGCGGCATCGTTGTTCAATGCCTGACGCAGTTTTTCAGCCTCTTCCGTCGCCTGATCGACAACGGCGCGCCGGTCAACAATATAGACCAGCCGGCGCGGAACAGCCTTGAGTGCGTCTTCCCCCGCGAGAGCACGAGCGACAAGCCAGATCGCCATCACCGAGGTCTTTCCGAGCCCGGTCGGCAAATCGAGCGCGGCCGGAATCTCGCCGTTGACAAGCTGACGGAACAGCCGCTTCTGCCACCGCATCGGCGAATAACCGGTCAAGCTGCAAAAGCTAACTGGAAACGACTGCGGATCAGTGTTCATCCTCACGGCGGCCTAAATCGAGGCAGGATTTCTGCGCAATGATCCAGTCGGTGTCATAATCACTCCCCCATCCCCTCAAAAACGAACTTCTCTAAGACGGATCTTGAACTGTCCGTATATTAGCCGTACATCTTACCTACGTTCCGGCTGCAACTCAAGGTGTGCACGACATGGGTGATGTACGGGAGTTTGTGTCAGCGGTGAGAGGGGGTACTCGGGCGGGTTGTCGAGACTCACCGTCAAGGAGCACCCCCAATGCCACATTGCGTGACGATCCAAAGCTTACCAGCGGCGTTCG
>JBQTKC010000264.1:0-3217 GCA_052386575.1 Beijerinckiaceae bacterium | reverse complement strand
CAACCGACCACTCAGAACCTGTGGATGCAGATGCGTCGAGTGGCGCCGCTCCGGCCGTCGACACACTCGTGGAGTTATTTAGCTTGTCATCTTTCGAGCGCGATCTGTTACTGCTCTGTGCCGGTGTGGAAATGGACGTGGGCATCGCAGAGCTTTGTGCAGTCCAAGGCAACGGTCAGCGGCGCTACCCTAGTTTTGGTCTGGCCCTAAGTGCGCTGGAAGACCCGCACTGGAGTGCGCTGACACCCGCCCGCCCATTGCGGCGCTGGCGACTCATCGAAATGAGCGAAGAGTCAGGATTAGCCGCGAATTGCCTGCGCATGGACGAACGTGTCTTGCACTTCCTCGCCGGCATCAACTACCTCGACGCGCGGCTGCAAGCCTTGCTACGCCTGCATATCCCCACGCCTCTAATGGCTCCGGCGCACGCCGCCGCCGCCGCATCTATTGGTCAGGAACTCGAAGACCGGGTCCCGCCATGTCCGGTTTTTCAGCTCGTCAGTGACGATACTGACGGCCAGGAAGATATTGCCGCCCAAGTGGCGAACGCCCATGGTCTACAACTCCATGTCTTGCGCGCGGAGGATGTCCCCACGGGCAGGCACGAGCAGGAAGCCTTGGCGACCCTGTGGGAACGCGAGGCAGTGTTGTTGCCAAGTGCCTTGTTAATTACTGTGTCTGACGCTGGGGCGAGTGCATCGGCCATACGACTGGCCGAATGCCTGCATACGCTGCTGTTTATTGCCAGCGAGGAACCGCTCAGGCTGCGGCGCCGCTCACGATGCTTTTCCGTGTGCAAACCCGTGGCGGAGGAGCAGAAGCAGTTATGGGAAGAGGCCTTGGGCGCCAGCGCCGCGAAGCTCAACGGGGCGCTGGATGGCGTGTCCTCGCAGTTCAGTCTCAGCGCTCGCGCTATTCAAACAACGGGAGCCGAGGTCAAAGCAGACCTGGCAAGTAGCAGCGCACCCGACGTGGTCCTGTGGCAAGCTTGCCGCACCTTGGGCCGCAACCGCTTGGATGATCTCGCCCAGCGGATCGAGCCCATGGCGAACTGGGGTGATCTCATCCTACCCGACGCGCAGAGAACCACCCTCAAGCAGATCGCCGCGCATGTGCGGCATCGGCTCAAGGTATATCAGGAGTGGGGGTTCGCGACTAAGAGCGCTCGCGGCTTAGGCATCAGCGCGCTCTTCACCGGGGACAGCGGCACGGGCAAGACCATGGCGGCCGAGGTCTTGGCGCAGGAGATCCACCTCGATCTCTACCGCATCGATCTCTCTTCGGTCGTGAGCAAGTACATCGGTGAGACGGAGAAGAACCTCAAGCGGGTGTTCGACGCCGCTGAGCATACAGGCGCCATTCTCTTGTTCGACGAGGCCGATGCTTTGTTCGGCAAGCGCAGCGAAGTGAAAGACAGCCATGATCGTTACGCCAACATCGAAGTGAGCTATCTCCTGCAACGCATGGAAGCCTACCGGGGCTTGGCGATACTCACGACGAATATCAAAACGGCGCTCGATACCGCCTTTCAAAGACGGTTGCGCTTCGTGGTCCAGTTCCCGTTTCCGGACCAGTCGCAACGTGAAGCGATCTGGCGCGGGATTTTTCCGTCGCGCGTACCACTGCAAGGCATCGACTACGGCAAGCTCGCGCGGCTGCACGTGGCGGGCGGAAACATCCGCAACATCGCCCTCAACGCGGCCTTCCTCGCGGCCGAGGCGGGCGAGCCTGTCGGCATGGCCCATCTGTTACACGCTGCTCATAGCGAAGCGTCGAAACGTGAAAGGGCCTTGTCGGAAGTGGAGACGCGGGGGTGGGTGTAAGTGAATAATCATCTGGGATATGCTGGCCTTGTGTTATCAACAGCTTATAAGGCAACGCGGATATGACCACGGAAACTGTTTCATTCGAAGTATCTCAGGATCTTCTGGCATCGATGAAAGTCGGCAGCATCGAGTTGACCCGGGATATCCGGCGACTCGCCGCCATCGCCTATTTCCAAGCCAAGAAACTTTCTCTCGGAAAAGCGGCAGAATTGGCGGGAATGAATCGTCTCGATTTCATGGATCTGCTCTCCGACCAGGGGATCGTGCTCTTCAACTACGACGAATCGATGTTCGCCAGTGAGCTTCGCGGTATCGCAGCGATGAGCTCGGATGAACATGATCGTCAGTAACGCGACGCCCTTCATTGCTTTGACTCGCATCGGACGCCTCGACTTATTTAAACGGGTTATCGGCAATGTGGTCATTCCAGAAGCGGTGGCGCGAGAAATATCGGAATACTCTCCGTCTCGGCCTGGGGCGATCGACTTGTCGCCAGAGCGGTGGATTACCGTTCAATCCGTACAATCAGAGCAACAGGTGCGTTTACTGTTGCCCACGCTGGACCGAGGAGAAGCGGAGGTGATTGCGTTGGCGTTAGAAAATCGGGCACGGCTCGTATTGATGGACGAACTCACCGGAAGAAAAGTTGCGGAATCTTTAAATCTGAACGTATCCGGTACCGTCGGCATTCTGATGCAAGCCAAACAGACGGGAGCTATAACCCAGATAAAGCCGCTTTTCGATGAGATGAAAAGGCAAGGAGTGTACTTCAGCCAGCGGTTTATCGACGTGGTTTTGCAACAACTTGGAGAGTGAAAGATGAAACTAGATTGGGCGCCTATTGATACCAGCCGTAGCAACGGGTGGTGTCCCGGATTGAGTGGAGCGGAATCTTGGCTACAGCTCTCACGCTTCGGGAAGCGTCGAAACGGGAGCTGTCGTTGTCGGATGCGGAGACCAGGGGATGGATATGAAGCGCCGCATCTCTAGAAAGCCGTCATTCTGGCATGGGTTGCTCACCGCATCCCTGCGGTTCGGGCTTCGCCCCGCGCTGCGCGCGTCCAAATCCGCTCCTGGCGGATTTGTGCTGGAATCCAGGACACGCGGATGTGAAGTGCCTTCCCGCATTAGACAAGTCAATACAGCGCCAGGGTCATGCGTGAGAGTTTGGATATGAAACGCATCGTACTGCATATCGATAGTCTCGTACTCAGGGGTTTTCGCCACGAAGACCGACATGCCATCGCGGCGGGGTTACAAGCGGAGCTGACACGGTTGTTCGCAGAGCCGAGCACCGCGAGCCGTCTAGCAAATACCGGCGAGGCTTCGCAGTTGCAGATTGGGAATGTCCAACTGGCTCAGGGTACGAAGCCCGAGGGCGTGGGGACACA
>JBQTKC010000263.1:0-2611 GCA_052386575.1 Beijerinckiaceae bacterium | reverse complement strand
GAGAGCGATTGCCGCGCGTTCGAGACGCTCCGCCTCGCTGTTTGAAAGACGCAGCCGGTCGCGCAGGCGCGCCGCGTCCTCGGGCAGTTTGACGCAAAGCGCGGCAAGACGCAGGAGCGGATCTTGTGGCGGGACGATCACTGCCGCGCGCCGCAACCGCGCCGGATTTGGCACGGACGCGATAAGCGGATGCAGCAGCCCATCGGCGCACATATCCGCGCAAACCCCGGCTGCCCGCTGTGCCGAGAGAAGTTTTAGAAGCTCGGCGCGTGTTCTTTCGCGCGAGAGGCGGGCAAGGCCGTCCCGCTGGCGAATTGCGGCCAGGCGCCCAGCGGCATCGAGCGGGCCTTCGCCGAAATCGGCGGAAAAGCGAAAGAAGCGCAGGATACGGAGATAATCCTCGGCGATGCGCCGCGCGGGCTCGCCGATGAACCGCACCCGGCGCGCCGCGATGTCGTCGAGGCCGCCTGTGTAATCGAACAGCCGTCCGCCGCGCGTCATGGAAAGCGCGTTCATCGTAAAATCGCGGCGCAAGGCGTCGGACTTGAAATCGCGCCCGAAAAGAACCTTCGCGTGGCGGCCATCGGTCGCGATGTCCTCGCGCAGGGTTGTCACTTCGAAGGTACGCTTGAAGGCAGCCACCGTGACCGTGCCGTGCGCGATACCGGTTGGGATGGCGCGCAAGCCCGCGGCCATCGCCCGCGCCATGATTGCGTCGGGCAAAAGGGTGGTCGCGAGGTCGATTTCCCGCGCAGGCCGGCCTAAAAGCGCGTTGCGCAAGGCGCCGCCGACAATGCGGGTTTCCTCGCCCTCTTGATCGAGCGCGGCAAAAACGCCCAACAACGCTTCGTCCTCGAACAGCACGGCGAGGACGCGCGGCGCCGCGGCGCCCTGGGCTTCCGCGTCGTTCATTGCAAGCGTCCTGGCACAAGCTTGCCGTTTTCCATATGGGCCGGGACATAGGCGCCCACGTGACGCGGGGCGAAAATACCGAGGGCGATCATGCCGGCGACGGCGATCGCAAGACCGGCCAAGGTCAGCGTCGAGACAGCGCCCTTCGTCCAATGCTCCATCGCAAAGGGATAGTTTTGCCGCAAAACGAGATAGATCGTGTAGACGGCGAAGGGCGAGGCGAACAAAAGCGCAGGTTCGAGGATGGCGCGCCACATCAGGAAGAGTGCCTTTCGTAGAGATTACGTACAATGCCGGCGGCTATGCCCCAAAAGCTCCGCGCGCCGCCGGGCATCGCATGGAGATGCCGGGGTTTACCGTCGAGATCGAGGGCGCCCATGGGACGCACAGGCGTTGCTATGTGTTGTTATATGATGTGTTGGCTTCCCTTTGAATGGCTGGAAAACCCTGAGGCGACGAACGGGACGGGATCGTGTCCCCTTGCCGTGGTGTAGCCGGCGCGGGACGGACACCGCGATGTCCGGCGTCGGCCGGGTTGCTCAGGCGGTCGCGGCGGACAGCCTGACGATTGGATCATCGCTCAAAGGGGCGATAGTTTCCAGTGTCATGTAACGGGTGCGTTGCGCGGCCCATTCATCGTTTGCTCCATGAGCATGGCGCCCGCGAGCCGGGTGATCGCGTCCTCGTTGGGCGAAGCCGGCCAATGGTTCCGCTTGGCGTAGCCAAGTGGAATGGCCGGCGGAGGGAAGATGCCGGCGACCTCGGTCCGGCGTTTGATCTCGCCATTGACGAGCTCGTGGCCGTTCGTCGAATAAATCTTTTGCCAGTGATCCTTGGGGAAGGTCATGTAGGCCAGCACGCCGGCCTCCGCTTCGTCTATGTAGGCGGCGAGCTTGGGAAGCGTGGGGTGAAGCTGATCGGCGACTTTTCGCCACTGGTTCCTGGCGGCTTCGGCGGCGTCCTGCGCGAAGGCGGCGGCGATAGGGCCAGCCGCCTTCGAGCGGCCGGTCAAGAAAGGCTTTGACCTTCTCGTCGATCTCCTCGCACAGGCGCGAGACCTGGCTCTTGGACACGCCGGAGCCGCCCATGGCCTTGATGAGATCGTCGACCGAGCGGGTCGACACGCCTTGGACGTACGCCTCCTGAATGACGGCGGTCAGCGCTTTCCCGGCCAGGCGGCGCGGTTCGAGGAAGCTGGGAAAATAGGTTCCCTTGCGCAGCTTCGGGCGGAGGAGGCTTTGCGAGCAAAGATTCCGGAGGGCGCGCAGTTCGACCGCGCCGGCGCGGGTCTCCCAATCGCGGCCGTGATAGCCGTAGCGTTGAACGAGCCGCTCGCGCGAACGCTCGCCATGGGCGGCGCCGGTCTTGGCGCCAACCTCCAGCTCCATCAGCCGCTCGGCGGCAAAGCCGATCATCTCGCGCAAAGTATCGGCGTCCGGGATCTTCTCCACGAGCGCGCGAAGGTTCATCATCTCATTGGTCATCGGCCGGTTCCTCGGTTGCGTTGTGAATCGCAAACCGGCCCTACCGGCGAATCGTCGATGACCGCCGCACGCTCGGCTCTCGGCGCCATAAGAGTCCGTCTCGAAAGTTCATGAAGGATTACAAAGCTTTCTGAGCATGAGCCGGATAGAGGCGAAGCGAAGGAATGTGAGGGCGCTGAGGTTGAGATTTTCCCAGTCCTTGGCCAATCTGCGGC
>JBQTKC010000262.1:0-7799 GCA_052386575.1 Beijerinckiaceae bacterium | reverse complement strand
GCAGGGCTGTCCGGGGAAAGTCATGCATAGTTGAAGCTCATCTGGTGCGGTGAGCCAGGGGGCTTGGCTTGGCACGGATTGACGGGCGGGGGCGGTTCGATTGCGCCGATGTTTCGGCGCTCAAGGAGACAGCGCGCGACGAGGCCGGTGAAGCGCAGGATCGGCATGGTGAGGCGATGAGCGCGGGCCGCGATGCGCAACAATGCGAAGGCGATCATGGCGGCGAAAAGCTGCAGGCGGATGGCGTTGTCAGTTGCCGGGGAACCTGCGGATTTTGAGATGCTGCTTGATCCAGCGGAACAAGAGTTCGATCTGCCAGCGGCCTTTGTAGAGGGCGGCGATGTCGACGGCCGAACGCTCAAGATCGTTGGTCAGCAGCGTGATGGTGCTGCCGTCCTGCCGTTTGACAATCAGACGGCGCAAGGGGATCGGCAGCTTGGAATCGCCTTTGCTGGCGAATTTCACGGTGGCGTCTTTGAGGATGGTGAAGCCATCGCCCTGGGCCTGTTCAATCGGGCGCATGCGCACCGCCTTGAGGCCCATGTTGTTCTTCGGCCTTGTAACAAAGGAGGCCTCGGCGGCGGCGATCGCCGTCCACCACCCGTAGTGACAATAGCCTTTGCCGAACACATAGGTGGCGGCCTTCTCGATGGCGGCGGTCCGGCCGATTTGAGCGTCGCTGACGTTGGCGTCTGTCATGCCGAGGATGCGAGGGCAGCCGCCGGCGGGATCGTAGACGGCGTGCATCTTCATGCCGCGGAAACGGCCACTCGACTTCGCCCAGTCGCACAGCTTGCCGAGTGGAATCGGGGTGGAGTCGATCAGCCGCGGCATGGCCGTGCCTTCGCGGCGCATCTGCCGGTCGAGTTGGCCGGCCAGCAGGGCGAACGTCTCGGCAAAAACGGCCGCCGGGCGGCGCCGGCTGGCATCCGAGAGGGTGGAGCGCCGCAGCCGGCCGCTGCCCAGATGATAGTGGTGCTGACTGTTTGCGTTCCAGCCGATCTCCAGGCCGCGCAGGCTCGCTGCACCGCTGAATTGCGCATAGATCAGCACCATCAGATGGTCCCAGCTCCTGAACACCTTGTCATAGGCGTCCCCGTCATGCTCATCCGCAATGGTCTGGAAACGGCGCCGATTGATCGGTTCAACCAGCTGACCAAGTATGCTAGGTGTGACGCGCATGCCCCGTCCCTTTTCTCAAGTCTCGGCAACCAGAATGTAGACGGAAAATCGCCGCCGCACGGGGCATGCGCCTGCGGCATTTCGATTCACCAAACGGTTTCCCGGACAGCCCTGCATTGAGCGGGAAGGGGGCCTTTGCCGGTTGCGAGGTTCGACCCGCCAGGTTGCCGGATCGCTCCCTCCGCGGCGCCAGGAAGTTGGACATAGTCGAGTTTAAGTGATCAGCTTCGCCAGGTGCCGGAAGACCGCGCCGGTTTGGTTCGCCGGAACTCGCCGCCGCAAGGCAAGCACCGGGGCTTTCGCGAACGAGGTGAGCGTTGCCAATGTTTCGCCGAGCGGCGGCGCGTCGCCGCCGCTCTCGCTGACGACAATCGCGCGGAGATCGAGCGCGTGCCGCAAAATCACGTCCTGCGCGGAAAGGACATGGCTCAGCGTCCCAAGATAACTGCCGGCGACGAGGAGCAATGGCTCGTTCAGCGCGATCATCAAATCGAGGACCGTGTGGCGCGCGTCGAGTGGAACCATGATGCCGCCGATGCCTTCAATCAGCACGGCGCCGCCGCTGCCGGCGATCGCCGCGCGGCAGTAATCGGCGACCGCCTGAAAATCGATTGTTCTGTTCTCGATCCGCGCCGCCATGTCCGGGGAAAGCGGCGCGCGAAAGCGCCACGGCGAGACGCGGCCAAGCTCCGCGGGGTTCACTTCGAGTCCTAGCGCTTCGATGAGCACGGCCGGCTCGCTGCCCGCAACCTCCGCCGGATCGAAGCCGCTCACGAGAGGTTTTATGGCATTGACCGGTTGTCCGAGGCCGCGGAAATAACGGATGAGTCCCGCGCACACAAAAGTCTTGCCAACACCGGTTCCGGTGCCGGTTATGAAGACGGCGGGCATTTGGGCGTTTCCTTTCGCGCGGGCGCAAATGCGATGAGCGCCCGCACGGCCTCGGCGAGGCGGGCAATCTCTTCATCCTTGTGCATGGCGGTGAAGGCAAAGCGCAGCCGCGCGGTGCCGGCAGGGACGGTCGGCGGCCGGATTGCCGTCACGAGGAAACCTTCCTCCGCCAGTTTGTTCGATGCGTTAACCGCCGCCTCCGGTTCGCCGATGACGAGCGGGACAATCGGGCTATGCGCGGGCGCGAGGCCAAGGCGCGAGGTAAACGCGCGCGCGCGCGCGAGTGGTTTTGCGGTCAATCCGGGCTCGCTTTCGATGATTGTCAAGGCCGCGATCGCGGCCGCCACGATCGCGGGCGGCAAGGCGGTCGAATAAATCAGCGTCCGCGCGCGGGTTTGCATCAAATCGATCACTGCCCGCGATGCGCATAAATAGCCGCCATAGCCCCCGATCGCCTTCGACAATGTCCCCATTTGCAAAGGCACGCGCTTACACTCGCCAGCCGCGAATGCCGAGCCGCGGCCCTCGCCGAGGACACCAAGGCCGTGTGCGTCGTCGGTCATGAGCCACGTATCGAAGGCCGCGCAGAGGGCCGCGAGTTCCGGCAAAGGCGCAAGATCGCCGTCCATCGAAAACACACCTTCCGTGACGAGCAACGCCACGCGCGCGCGCGGCCGATTTTCACTCAGCAATGCCCGTGCATGAGCAACGTCGTTATGGCGGAAGACCAGCGTCCGCGCACGCGACAAGTTTGTCCCGGCCCACAGGCAGGCGTGCGCGAGCTCGTCGATCAAGATGAGATCCGGCGCGGAAGCAAGCACCGGCACGATGCCGGCATTGGCGAGGTAGCCGGAACCGAAAACGCAGGCGGCCTCGGTTCCCTTCAGCCGGGCGAGCCTCTCCTCCAGCTCGCGGAACAATGGATGATTGCCGGTAACAAGCCGCGACGCGCCGGCACCCACGCCATATTTTTCAATCGCGGCCGTGGCGGCCGCCTTGAGCGCGGGATGGTGGGTGAGATTCAAATAATCGTTGCACGAAAACGACAGCAATCGCCGGCCATCGCGAAAAACCCACAGGCCATCCTCGCGATAACACTCGGCAGTCGTGCGCCGCAACGAGGCGCGCGCGAGTTCCGCCAATTTGAATTGAGCGAAATCGTCCAAGGACCGCATCGGCATCTGGCTCTCGCCGGCGTGGCGCTCGCGCCCGCCACTTGGGGGCGCGATCAGCAAATATGCACGGCAGCTTGTCCACGCCAAGCGGCGAGGCTTTACCGCGCTTGGTGCGTCGGCGAGCGGGAGCGGACTTGGTCCTTGCTGGCGTGCGGCCTGTTTCTTCCGCGCCAAATTCCACCGCGCCAAGCGGGGCATTGGACTCCGCAACGTCCGGCTTCCATACAGTCCGCCAGGCTTTTGCAAATTCGGTCTTGGCACCTTAGATTTATCGCATGGCATTTGCGATGAAAATTGTCTCTGGGGGGCAAAGCGGCGTGGATCAGGCCGCGCTCGATGTGGCGATAGCGTTGCATATCCCGTATGGCGGATGGGTGCCAAAGGGCGGCTTGGCGGAGAATTTCCCCAGCGCTCCTGGACTTCAGTACAGATACCCAAAAATGGCCGAGACCGGGACGAGCGATCCCTCGGAGCGAACGCAACTGAACGTGCGAGACAGCGACGCAACTATCGTTCTTGTTCAGTCGATCGGCCAAACACAGTTGCCTGGAACGAAATTGACCATTGAAATCGCAAATCGGCTAGGACGGCCATGCCTGATCCAGATTGCGGATGAACCGCGCGCCGCGGTTCGCCTCAGTCTGTGGCTAAGTGATCGAAGCCGTGAGAAAGCCATACACACGCTGAACATCGCGGGACCGCGCGACAGCCAAGCGCCGGGATTGTACGACGGGGCGAAAGCGTTACTTGAAATGGCAATACCCCTTTTCTTGGGCGCCGCCGAGGCGGAGCGGCGAGTAAAGCCATAGAGCCAGACAATCCTCGACAAATCGATTTGAAATGAAACACGCTGTTGCGCTGCTTTATGAATCGCACCGGCTCATGGGTTGGCATGTGGAAGTGTGGCAATGGCGCGCGATGTTCCGGATTTAACCCCTATCGCGTCGCGCGACGAGCTCGTCGCCTGGATCGCGGGCGGCGCGAAGCCGCCGGCGCAATTTAGGATCGGCACCGAACACGAGAAAATTCCTTTTTTCAAGACTGGCCATACGCCCGTGCCTTATGAAGGCTTGTCCGCGCGGCGCCAAGGCGGGATTCGCGCGCTATTGGAGGGCATGCAAGAGCGGCTCGGCTGGGCAAAGGTGGCCGACCGCGGCCGCATCATCGGGCTCCACGACGCATTGAGCGGAGCTGCGATCTCGCTCGAGCCCGGCGGTCAATTCGAACTTTCCGGTGCGCCGCTCGAGACGATCCATCAAACCAGCGTCGAGCTCGATGCCCATTTCTCGGCCCTCAAAGCCGTCGCCGCGCCCCTGGGGATAGGGTTTCTGTCTCTCGGCATGAGTCCCAAATGGCGGCTTGGCGAAATCCCGTTGATGCCGAAGCAGCGCTACGCGATCATGGTAAAATATATGCCGAAGGCCGGATCTCGCGGACTCGAAATGATGTTTCGCACCGCCACGGTGCAAGCCAATTTCGATTTTTCGAGCGAGGCCGATATGGTCAAAAAACTGCGCGTGTCGCTGGCTTTGCAGCCGGTCGCAACCGCGCTGTTTGCCAATTCGCCATTTTCGGAGGGCAGGCATACCGGCTTTCTCTCGGCGCGCTCGGAAGTTTGGCGGCACACCGACAACGCCCGCACCGGCATGCTGCCTTTTGCTTTCGAGCCTTGCATGTCGTTTGAGCGCTACGTCGATTACGCGCTTTCGGTGCCGATGTATTTCGTCAAGCGCGGCGGCATCTATCACGATGTGGCGGGCGCCGATTTTCGCGATTTTTTGGCAGGAAAACTTGCGCAGCTTCCGGGCGAGCAGGCAACGCTTACTGATTTTGCCGATCACCTCTCCACGATTTTTCCGGAAGTGCGGCTGAGGCGCTATCTCGAAATGCGCGGGGCCGACGCTGGGCCAAGGCCGTTCCTCGCGGCGCTTCCGGCGCTTTTCACGGGGCTCCTTTACGAGCCTTCCTCGCTTGACGCGGCCTACGATCTCATAAAAGGCTGGAGCGCCTTGTCGCGGCAAAACTTGCGCAATGATGTTCCGTGCCTTGGCCTTGCCGCGTCGATCCATGGGCGGGGCCTGCGCGAGGTCGCGGCCGAAATCTTGCACATTGCCCGCGCGGGTCTTGCCAAGCGCAACCGGCGCGATGGCCGGGGTTTCGACGAAACGATCTTTCTTGCGCCCCTCGATGCGGTCCTCGCGGACAGAGCCGAAGCCGAGCGGCTGATCAAGAAATTCAAAACAAAATGGGCCGGCAGCGTCGCGCCATGTTTTGAGGAATGCACCTATTGAGGCCGGAGTCTCAACCTTTCTTTTCCGCGCCGGCGTTAGGGTCGCCGCCGCCGATCCTCATGACGGCAAACGGTTTTAAGCCCAAAATTCACAGTGGAAGCACGAACCCGAAGGGGTTTATGTCGTTTGTCATAATAAATCGTCGTATTCGCCGCGGCAGAACCCTTCAGCGGCTGTCGCGGCGTGGCGCGTGCCATGGCGGCGGCGCTTAGGTTGGAACCTTATCGGCCAATCTCCGTTCATGGCCAGTAGTCCGGCGCAATCTTCATTCGGCGCCGGTAGATCCGCACAACAGGAGATTTTCCATGAAGCTCGCAACAGCATTGGCCATGGCAGCGTTCGTGCTGGTTCCGGCCGTCGCGTTCGCGGAAGAGCCGGGAAACGCAAAGAATGAACCTGGCGTCATACAGAAGGCCATTGGCGCAATGACCGGTCGCTCTTCGAACGAGAAACAAAGTCCTCAGGGCGGCAGCGCTCAGAGTGGCAATAAAGAGACTAACGCGCAGAACGCGGGCAGTACAAACTACCCCGATTTTGGCGTGATCAAAAAGACCGGCAAATAACGGGATGCCCGGTGGCGGCCTGTGGCTCCAATCATCGCGAACCCGGCGCGCAAATCAAACCGTGCAAATCAAACGGCACGGTTTCCAAGCTCCGGCCGCCGCCTAATTCTCCGATTTGGCGCTCCGTGTCGGGCCACGGAGCCGCTTATCTTTGGCACTGCAAGAGTTATGTCGCGGACGGCTGATGATGCACGCTCGCAAATGAAGGCGATGGCGGGAACTTCCAAGGTTTCGCGGCATTTGCATGCAAACCAACAACCCAGGGAGCATCCCATGGCTACAAAAGCGAAGCCGTTGGAGGAACTTTTTCATGAGATTCTCAAGGACATCTTTTTCGCCGAGGATCAGATTCTGAAAAGTCGTCTCAAGTTGGCGAAAGCCGCCAATCTGGGCGAGTTGCGAAACGCCTATGAGAAGCATCGTGATGCAACCGAAGGACAGGCCGAAGGGCGGACGCGCTGCTTTCCGAATTCGCCACGGCCGCGGTCAATCAATAGGAGACGGCGTGATTCCGCAATGGCTTTGCCTCCGGCTCGGCACAGTATGAAAGGTTTTTGAACAGTTGTGAAGGGAGCACAAAAATGCATCGTACCAACGCAGAAATGAAAAGCTGCATCGAGGAATGTTTGCGCTGCTATCAAACGTGCCTGTCGACGGCGATGGGACACGGTTTGGAGGCCGGCGGCCGGCATACCGAACCCCAGCACTTAAGCTTAATGATGGCTTGCGCCGAGATGTGTAGGACGTCGGCCCATTTCATGTTGATCGGCTCGCAGCTTCACAAACGCTCGTGCCGGTTGTGCGCCGAGATCTGTGAACAATGCGCCGCCGACTGTGAGCGGATCGGTGAAATGAAAGATTGCGTGGACGCTTGTCGTCGCTGCGCCAAAAGCTGCCAAAAGATGGCGGCCTAAGTCCGTAAACTTGATTGTCTGCGGTTCGGAACTTTGGGAAGTACGCGCCGTTTAGCGGGTGCAAGCGGCCTTCAAGGCCGCCTGAACGAAATGGGAGAAATCGGATGGACAATGGTCAAGTTATCGAGACGTTGAACAAGCTGCTGGAGACGACAATGGATGGTGAGGAGGGTTTCCGCACTTGCTCGAAAGCCGTTGCAAACCCTCGCTTGAAGACTGTACTCCAGAATGCCGCCCGGAGATGCGACGGTGGTGCTGCAGAACTGCAAGCCGAGATACGGAAGCTCAGCGGCGAACCCGCAACCTCCGGCACGGTCGGCGGTTCGTTGCACCGCGCTTGGACCAACATCAAGTCTTCGATTACCGGAATGGACGCACATGCGGTGCTGACCGAATGTGAGCGCGGCGAAGACGCCGCGAAAAGCGCTTATGAGGATGCGCTGAGGGAGGACCTCCCTCCGAATGTAAGAGCGATCGTGCAGCGCCAGTACCAAGGGGTGATTGAAAACCACGATCGCGTCCGCGATATGCGAAATCAATCCGCCCACGCGGGATAGGCCAGCAGTCCAAGAAACTTACATGTTGGGGTGAGCATCTTGTTCTTCACGTCACCATGATGGAAGCACCGGCGGGATCGCCGTCATCCTTGAACTTAATGCTAAGTGTCCGTCTCGAAAGTTGTTGAATCATATGAATCATTTGTGATTCAAGGGAGGCGGCCTGATTCGAGGAGGAGCCGCCGATGTGGACGAAAACCAACCGAGCACGATACGATCGTGATCA
>JBQTKC010000261.1:0-18568 GCA_052386575.1 Beijerinckiaceae bacterium | reverse complement strand
CAACCGCCGTCTCGCCAAGGACTGGGAAAACCTCGCCGAGACAGTCCAGGCCTTCGTGGCGCTCGCCTGCATCCAGATTGCCATCAGGCGGCTCGCGCGATAGTTGTCTTTTGAGTCAGGCTCTTAGCCCGGCATGGGAACGATCTTATAGGCCGTCCGATGTCCCTCCCTCTGCCGGTAAAACACCTTGACGTGCTTGCCCTGCTTGACGCGTTTCTTAGCGATTTTCGGATTGTACTTGTAGGTGTGATGACTGAGCACGAGCTGATGCTTCGCGGCATTGCTCTCAATCTTGCTGGTTGCGACAGGCTGGGTCGCAGCATAGGCAATGCTGGTGCAGGTAACAAGTGAAACCAGCCCCGACGCCGCTTTGGTGATCGTATTCATGGAACACTCTCCGTTGCTTTCGCTTTCATAATGCGTGGTGAGAACTGTTATTTCTGTGGCCAGACATGAGACGCGACCATCTTTCCGTCCTTCATCTCATAGGTGACCTTAACTTTCTCGCCGTTCTTCAGCGAGCTGACGTTGAACTTCGCCGGCAGCTCGAACGTAGCGCCCGTCGATAGCACCAGTTCATGTTTGGCAGCGTCCGTCGATTTGACCTCTCCCACCCTGGTCATTGATGCGGCCAAGGCGGCAGTCGACAGCGCCGCCGTGGCGACGAGTGCCGCAACGGCGAAGAGTCTCTTGCTCATGGTGCTACTCCTTCTTGAATTTCTGGCAGCCGATATTGCTGTCATTGAGAAGAAGTATGCACCCCTCAGTTTGGCCTCACTTTGCCGGGGCAATACAGATTTGTAAGGTGTTCTAGGGGGCCAGCGTAGGAAAAGTGATTACAACACTGAGACCTGGTGCATTGTCCTCGAGTACCAGTGCTGCGTCATGCAACTCGGCGATCGCGGATACCACGCTGAGGCCAAGACCATTGCCGGACGATGTGCGTTGCCGTTCAAGTCGATAGAACCGGCGCAACACGTTTATGCGCTCGTCTGCCGGAATTCCGGGACCATTGTCGGCAACAAAAATCGAGCACCCGCCCCCTGAGGCGGTCGATAACCCTAACTCGATCCGCGTCCCTGACGGGCAATGCCGGATAGAATTTTCGATGAGGTTGGCCAGAAGCTGCGTCAAAAGCTCCTTATCACCGCGAACGACAGCAGGAGAAGCCAAGCTTCCTTCAACGGACAGAATGTCACCACTGTCCTCGGCCACTGCTTCATAGATCTCTTTTGCATCAGCCAGCACCTGACCGAGGTCGACCGAACGAAAGTGGGACTTGCGGGCTCCAGCCTCAATCTGTGCAATATTCAGCAACGCCTCGAAGGTTTCGACGATCGACTCGAGATCGCACAAAGCGTTATCGATCGCGACTCGAAACTCACTTGGATTGATCGCCGTCCGCCGCGCCTCTTCGAGCGTTTCATGCAGCCGACTGATCGGCTTCTTAAGGTCATGCGCAATATCGGACGAGGCTTGTTTGACGGTGTCCACTAGGACCTTCAGGTGGTCGAGGGTCCGGTTGATTTGCTCGCCTACCTGGTCGATGTCATCTCTAGACTTCGAAATAGGAACCCGAGCGTCGAGTTGACCCAAAGACGCGGCTTCGAGCGTTTTCGCAATCGCATCAATTCTGGTTTGAGCCCTTAGCGCCAACAGAGTCGCGCATGCGGCGGCCAAGAGCAAGGTGCCTGCCAATCCCCACCCCAGTCCGCGAAATAAAACCATCCGCGTCCGCTGTATCTCACGGTCACTGGAGCCGACCAGGAGCTTGCCGCCTGAAACTGATGTCCACTTTGCGAAGAACTTGTCATCTGGCTGGCCCCGGTCCGAGACAAATACCAAACCCTCCCGCTCCAATATCATCCAGTTGGGCGCGACGCCAATTCCACGTACATTTCCAGCGCGAAAATCGCCTTTCTGATCGATAAGGAGGAAAATAGTATCTTCGTCTCCAATAGAGGTGCTTTCGCTGTCGATGATATCTGCCAGACGGTCAAAGCCATCGCGGGCATCGAGTGCCACAAGCGCACTGGATGTCTCGTCGACCCTTTGGCGAA
Source organism: Beijerinckiaceae bacterium (assembly GCA_052386575.1). GTDB lineage: Bacteria > Pseudomonadota > Alphaproteobacteria > Rhizobiales > Beijerinckiaceae > Methylocapsa. The sequence continues at coordinate 16,508 of JBQTKC010000261.1, read as the reverse complement.
TTTGTGTCTCGAGCTCAGCCCCAAGCCGCACGTAAAGGAAAGCAAACAACATCGCGGCGGCAGTCACGAAAAGGGCCGTGAATGTGGCCGCCAACCGTAACGGTGTGCGCTTCAGCAGGTCATTCCCTGTCATTCAGGCTGTACCCGCTGCCCCGCACGGTGTGAATTAGCTCCCGGCCAAAGGGCTTCTCGATCTTGCTTCTGAGACGCGAAATGTGCGTCTCGACAACACTTGTCTTGGGATCGAAATGCAAGTTCCACACCCGTTCAAGGAGCATTGTGCGTGTGACAATCCGCCCCTTGTTGCGCAACAATACCTCCAGAAGCCGGAACTCCCGTGGCTGAAGATCAATTTCCTGACCTGCGCGCGTGATCTTTCGAGAGATGAGGTCGACCTCGAGATCAGCGACTTTGAGACAAGTCTCCTCGCCCTTGAGTTGAGGACGGCGGGCTAGAGCGTTGACACGTGCAAGAAGCTCGGAGAACGCAAATGGTTTGACCACATAGTCATCGCCTCCAGCATCGAGACCATCGACCCTGTCATCGATTCCGCCGAGAGCGGTGAGGAACAAGATAGGCAACTTGCGGCCGGCGCCGCGGATCGCTTTTACGACCGAGAGGCCGTCTAGCCCTGGGAGCATCCGATCCACGATCACCATTTCATAGTCTTCGCCGATGGCTTGCGCCGCGCCATCGCGCCCATCGGCTAGGTGATCGACGATATGCCCCTGCTCCTCCAGGCCCCTACTGATGTAAGCCGCCGCTTCCCGATCATCCTCTAACAGAAGAATTCGCATATGAATTGATCCAGGCCAACCTTCCCTATGATCCGCATTCAACCCTGTTAGCACAGGTTTGTCCCTTCGGCCGGCGGCGCAGAGTTTAAGAGTAATATCGGTTGCCTGGCCTAGGCGTGAGGGTCGCGCCCAGGCCGGGATCGCTCGAATCAGGGCGGGCGACTTCAAGCGCTTGCTGCGCATGGTCAAATTAGGCGTTGAGCTGCGGAGGGGGAGCACTACGCCAGCACCTTTTGCGCGCGCGTAAAACAATAGAGCGCAACGTTCACCGCAACATTTCCGGAATCATACCGATTAGTAATACATCCAACGGCGGCGATTTTGGCGAGCGGTCCGGCGTTGTCAATGACGCGAGCCTTGCGGGCAACCGGCACAGCCGGTGCCATAGCCCATTGCTTGCGACGGGCGTTTCCTTACATTCCACGGCGAGGATGACCGGCGAGACGGGCCCGGCCTCGGCAATGATGCCATAAGGGCGTTCGGAAGAAGCGCGGCCGTCTCATATCTTTCCGAACCGGGACAGAGCGTGGCGAAGTCATACGGCCCGGCCGCGCTTGCGCGGAAAGTTTTCGGCTCCCTTATTGCGCGCGGAATAGCTGCGGCGGAAACATGGCGGCGCGGACTTCGCACCGCCATTGCTTCAGAGATTGTTCGCTGGTTTGCTGAGACGAAGGAACAGGCCGGCGGTTAGGACCTCGCGAACTCAGGCTGTTGCGACAAGGCGGCCGTGCTGATCGACGATGCGCTCGCCATTCTCCTTAAAAAACTCGCCTTGCTGCGGCGGCAAGAGGTCGATCACGAGCTCCGACGGACGGCACAGTCTTACCCCCTTCGGCGTCACCACGATCGGCCGGTTGAGGAGAATGGGATGCGCCTCAAAAGCGTCGAGCAACGCGTCCTCGGCGAGGTTGTTGCCGTCGAGACCCAATTCGCAAAAGACCGGTTCCTTATCGCGCAGCAGGGAACGCAGCGGCACGCGAGCGCGAGCCGCGAGCTGACGTATCAAGGCCCTCACCGGAGGGGTTTTTAAATATTCGATGACATGCGGCTCGATGCCCGCGTTGCGGATGAGGCCGAGCGTATTGCGCGACGTGCCGCAACGAGGATTATGGTAGATGATGACGTCCATCGGGGTCACGCTCCATGTGGACAGCGGCCCGCCATTGATCTCGATGTCGTTCGTGTTGTCCAGTGCCGATAGTGAACAAAAACGCGACTTACGCAAGCGAATACCGCGGCGCCTACTTCCCGGTGACCAGCAGAATCTTGCCGAGATGCGCGGACGATTCCATCATTTCATGCGCCTGACGCGCCTGTTCGAGCGGGAAGGCGGCAAAGATATGCGGCTTCACCACGCCTCTGTCCAACAGCGGCCAGATTTTTTCGCGAAGCGCGGTGGCGACCTCGGACTTCTGTTGCACGGTCCGCGCGCGCAAGGCGGAACCGGTCAGGGTCAGGCGGCGCAGCATGATTGGACGTAAATCGAAATTTTCCACCGTCGCCGATTGCAAGAAGCCGATCTGAGCAAGCCGGCCTTCCGCCGCCATCACGGACAGATTCCGTTGCAGATAAGTGCCCCCGACCATGTCGAGCACGACATCGGCGCCATGCTTGCCCGTGATCTTTCTCACCTCCAGGGCGAAATCCTGGCTCTTATAGTCGATCGCGAAATCGGCGCCGAGAGTCTTGCAGAAGGCGCATTTTGCGGTGGAGCCGGCAGTCGCGATCACCCGCGCGCCAAAATGCTTGGCCAACTGGATCGCGGTCGAGCCGATGCCACTCGATCCGCCATGCACCAGAAACGTCTCGCCCGCAGCAAGCCTGCCGCGCGTAAAAATGTTGTCGAACACGGTGAAATAATTTTCCGGCAGGCCGGCCGCCGCGACAACGCCCAATGCCTTCGGGACCGGCAGGCAGAGAAGCGCTTCGGCAAGCGCGTATTCCGCATAGCCGCCGGAGCCGACGAGAGCGCAAACGTCGTCGCCCTCGGCTGGCGCGCTCACGTCTTCCCCGCGCGCGACGACCCGGCCCGCGACTTCGAGGCCCGGAATCGCGCTCTCGCCCGGAGGCGGCGGATAGGCACCTTCGCGTTGCAGGCAATCGGGACGATTGACTCCCGCGGCAGCGACTTTAATCAAGACCTGGCCAGGCCCCGGCTCCGGCACCAGCGCTTCGCCAATCGTGATGACGTCCGGGCCGCCATGGCCTTCGAAATAAACCTGCCGCATCGTCCGCATGATATTGTCTGCCTCGCGTATTCTCCGCGCCCCCGTCACGCCGGTTTCATGAAGAAATAGACGGTCAATATAAGCCCCACCGCGACAACGAAGCCTTTGACAATTGGCGCTGGTACCCGCCGCGCCGCGTGCAGTCCGGCATAACCGCCCGCTATCGCGCCGATCGCCGCGACGAACGTCCATTGCCAATGAACGAGACCGGCAATAATGAATGTGCCAACCGCCGCCGCGTTCATCAGCATGCCAAGCAGAATTTTCAGGCTGTTCATCAGCCAAATGTCGCGGAGCCCAAAAAGGGTGAGCGCGGCAAGCATGAGAATGCCAATGCCGCCGCCGAAATAGCCGCCGTAGACGGCGACCAACCCCTGCGCGGCGAAAATGCCGGTCCGGTTCAATTTGAACTTTTTCGCGCCGCCGGGCAAAAAACTTCCCCCCGCGAAAATCGATGTCGCGAAAAGGATAAGCCAGGGCACGATGCGGCTGAAGACGGTTTGCGGTGTAACGAGAAGCAGCAGTCCGCCGATGAGGCCGCCGGCAAGACTTAGCGTTGCCAGAACAGGTACATTCACGCGGCTGTCGGCCGAGGCGGCCCTGAGCCCGTCGCGCGCCGCATAGGCGGTCGCGATTTGGCCCGGGAACAGCGCGACGGTGCTCGACGCGTTGGCGTCGATTGGCGGCAATCCGGCGGCGATCAGCGCCGGGAAGGTGAGAAAGGAGCCCCCTCCGGCAACCGCATTGATGAAGCCTGCAACGAAAGCCGCAACCACGACGAGCACAAAAATCATCTTTTGGCCGAAAACTGTTGAAAACCCGAAAAGTGTATAAAACAGCTCATTAATTGTGGTCGAAATGTGTTCACTCTTTAATCCAAATTGCTGGCCTGCGGACCTGCGGAAATCGGGGGCGCGGGAGTTTTGTCATAAATACCCTTTCCCGGCCGCGGGCGTGGCTATGTCGGTATCACGGGGCGGCGACGAACTCATCGCGGCAGTTTACGACGCCATTATCGACCCTTCCGGCTGGGAGGATGTCGTCAAGCGCACTGTCGAGGCAACCAACTCACTCAGCGGCAATCTTGTCCTTCAACTTCCCTGCGCGGGAAGCTTGACGGCGCTTTACAATGTCGATCCCGCCCTTGCCGAGGCCTACGCCAAAACCTATCACAAAGACGACCCCCTCAGGACGCCGGAATGGAGTATCGCCCCGGGCGAGGTGCGGGATTGCTCATACACCCAGACCGACAGTTTTAAGGCCTCGGCCTATTACCACGAATTTGTCCGCCCGCAAGGCTGGGTCAACCTCGTCGTCACCGGTCTTGCGCGGGCCCCCGATGCGTTTTCGCTTTTGGCCCTCACAAGAGCACCCGATGCGATTGGGATGGAACCGGAGGAATGGCATCTTTTGGAAACCCTTGCGCCGCATTTGCGGCGCGCGGCCGCGGTCCATGCCCTCCTTTCCCGGACGAGAGAAACAGCGGACTCTCTCGGCGCCGCGGTCGCGGCCGCCGGCTTCGCCGTTTTCCTCTTGACCGGCGATTGCCGGGTTGTCTTCGCCAACGCCAAGGCCGAGGATCTCGTGCGGCGCGATATCGGCCTCCGGTATGAACGCGGGCGGCTGGCGGCGGAGGGTCCTGCACTCACCGCGCGCCTGCACGCACTCGCGGGCGCAGGGGCATATCCCGGAGGGGCCAACACTGATATTGGCGGCACAATCGACCTTAGCCGCGGCGAAAATTGCCCGCCGCTTCTCGCCCATGTCATTCCGCTTGCTGCCAACCGCGCGGCTGCGGTCTTCGATATCGGCCAGCCCGCCGCCGCCGTCTTCATCGTTGATCCGGCCGTGGGCCTTTGCGCCCAAATTGAGCGCTTTGCGTAAATTTCGCGCTGACCGGCGCCGAAACCCGCGTTCTGGCGGAAATCATTGGCGGCAACGGGCTTCTCGCCGCCGCTACAAAACTCAAAATCGCCGAGTCAACAGCACGCAGCCACGCCAACCGGATTCTGGCGAAAACCGGAACCACCAGGCAGACGGAACTCATCCGCCGGTTTTTCGAGACCGCCTTGCCAAGTGTGCCGGCCGCCGCCTGAATTTGTGAAAAAAAGCCACGGTCTCAAAGGTTCCTTTGATGACAGGGCGGGAAGCGCGCGCTAACCACAAGCTTCCCCCTTTGGCGGGCGCCGCCCATGACTAACTTAGCCGCGACAAAAGCGTTATTGCCAGGCGATCTCGATGCCTATTGGATGCCGTTTACCGAAAATCGTGCGTTCAAGAAAAAACCTCGTATTCTCGCTTCCGCCAAGGAGATGCATTATTTCACCGCCGACGGCCGTCCTATTCTCGACGGCATGGGGGGCCTTTGGGGCGTGAACGCCGGGCACTGCCGCGCTTCTATTGTCGAAGCGATCAGAGAACAAGCGGGCGAACTCGATTTTTCGCCGTCGTATCAATTCGGTCATCCAAAAGCCTTTGCCCTGGCAAGCCAGCTGACGGCGCTGGCGCCGGGCGAAATGAACCATGTGTTTTTCGCTAATTCGGGGTCGGAAGCGGTCGATGCGGCTCTGAAAATCGCCCTCGCCTACCACAATTTCCGTGGCGAAGGCGGCCGCCAGAAATTTATCGGGCGCGAGCGGGATTATCATGGCTCGACTTTCGGCGCCATGGCGGTCGGCGGCATCGCCGCAAACCGGAAACACTTCGGCACTGGTTTAGGCGGGATCGGTCATCTCCGGTCGACCTACGACCGCGAAAAGCAGGCCTTCACGAGGGGTGAGCCGGAATGGGGGGCGCACCTGGCCGATGAGCTTGAAAGAATCGTCGACATGCACGATTGCTCAACAATCGCGGCGGTTATTGTGAAGCCTATCCCCTTGACAAATTGCGTCCTGCCACCCCCCGTTGGCTATCTGGAACGCCTCCGGTCGATCTGCGATAATTATGACATTCTGTTGATTTTTGACGAATACGCCTGCAGCTTCGGCCGTCTTGGTCATGCCTTCGCGGCCGAGCGCTATGGCGTGCTTCCGGACATGATAACCTTCGCAATCGGAATAACGTCAGGCACGGTGCCGATGGGCGGCGTGATCGTCCGCGAGCCAATTTACGACACCTTCATGGACGGCCCGGAGGAAGCAGTCGAACTGCTGCACGGCTGTGCCCATTCCGGGCACCCTTTGGCATGCGCCGCCGGTCTTGCCGCGCTCCGCCTCTACGAGCACGAAGACCTCTTCGCCCGGGTACTCCAACTTGAATCCTGTTGGGCCGACGCCGTGCATGGTCTCCGGCGGCTGCCCAATGTCCTCGATATCCGAAGCGCTGGGCTCAGCGCGGCGGTCGACCTTGCGGCTGGGGGCACCCGCGGGAAACGCGGTTTTGCGGCGATGGATCGCGCATTTTGCGACTTCGATCTTCGCCTGCGCGCGGCAGGCGACACGCTCATTCTCGCACCCCCGCTGATCGTCAGCGAGTCGCAGATCGGCGAAATCGTCGAAAAAACCGCGCGGGCGATCACGGCGGTCGCCTGAAGCAAGCCGCGGGCCGCAAGCGGCAGTCTTTCAAGGAAAGCACGCCGTCGCGCTCAACGGCACAGTCCATTTCGCCATGCCGGCGTCGAGCACGAGACTGAGCGTTGCATTAACTTGATAGCCGCAAGATTGGGTGGAAGCCGTGAACGTGGGACTGCTCACGCCGAGAAAGTTTTTTTTCCAGGTAGATTTGGCATAGCTCTGGGTGGCAGTGGCGCTGCCGCAGGTGCTGGAATTCACCGAATAGCAACGCGCCGCCTCTTCCACCACATAATGCATGAGCGCCGCCGAAAAGACCACGACGCCGGCGGATGCGAGACCGATCAGGAACATCAGGAAGGCAGGCAATACAATGGCGGATTCCACCGCCGTCGCGCCGCTGACGCATGAAACCAGGCCCGGTTTGCGCTTGGCAAACATGCTCACCCCATCCGCATCCAGGTTGTCTTGGTGATCGTGGTTATGCCCGAGGCGCTCATCACGCTGATGACCCCCGAGAACAACGGATTATATGGATAGGTCACGCCGACTTGGATGTAGTCGCCGGGCGTTTCGCCGCCGGAGCAGGCCGTGGGCGTGCTGGCCACGCTGCCCTGATACTGCAAGGCATTCGAGGAGGTTACGCAGTAATAGTCCTCCTTCGGGTAACCCGATGCCAGGGAGACGGCGGTTCCAAGCGACGTGCTTTGGATCGCCGTCGTGATCGTGGCATTCAGCCCCGCGCATTTTGTGGTTACCGGCACCATGGGATCTTTGGGGTCGGTACAGGCTTTCCAGGCTGCCTGGGCGCCAATCTCCGCAGCATTCTCCACTTGCATCCGCCGGTACGCGTAATAACCGACATCGACCGCGTTCACGAGCCCAACGGCAAAAAATGGGGCAGTTAGCGCGAGTTCGACCCCCGCGACGCCCCGCGCCGCGGCGGCGAACTGGCGGAGCCTTTTGGCAACGGATGCCGGCATCCTAAAATCGACCATCGGTCTGTCTCGCCTCGGGATTAGTTGACCAGCGTTCCGCGGTTCCCGCCCTGTGGGAGGTCGACTCCGGCGGCAACACATTGCGTGTTCGATATCATGTTGGCGGTGCCATTGATCAAAAGGTCGCCGACGGTCAGGCCGAAACAGGACAAACCGTTGGTCGCCTTGTTGACCGCGCCGCTGAATTCGACGCTGGAGTGCGGCAGATAGACCATGCCGGTGATGTTCCAGGTCGGATTGTTGCCCGCGTAGGAAATGTCGAGATTGCCTGTGCCTCCTGGAGGACTGTTGACCAGATTTGGGTCTTGGTAGATCGCCATGCCGTGCCACGTGCCGGAGGTCGGCGCGGCGATATCCAAGGTTCCACTGTTGGTGTCGTCGACGGGCACATGCTGATATTTCGAATCGGCGTAGTCGGCGGGGGGAGCCGTGAACACGACCGTCAGGCCCGAGCCGCTTGTGGTCTTGAACGTAAAGCCGTTGGTGTCGAGCACGCCGTTATAGATCACCAGAACCGCGTTGCTCGGGGCGCTGATCGTCGTATTGCCGGTCAATTTCTGGTCGCCGCAGACGATTTTGTAGCCGCTGAGGCTGTAGCTGCCGCTCCATTGGTTCGAGATCGGGACCGTTTTACTTTTTTTTCCCGTTTCCTGCGGATAGGTTCCGCCGCAGGTGTCCGCGGGAATGTTGGATTTGAGGGACTCATAGGGATCGCTGGTCCCCGGCATGTTGGAGTTTTGTTGGATGCCGCAGCCGCTGTTGGTGCCTTTCGCATCGCCGACGCTGGCATTCAAATTACTGCCGTTGCAGGTGGCGCCGGAGTTCGACTTGATTTTACAGCCGCTCAGATCGGCCTTCGGCGCGCCGTTCGTTCGAATGGCTGGATCTTCGCCGGGGGGGGTGGGGGCCAGCGCCAGGACGCAATAGGGATAGGCGGCGCCGTTGCTGGCCACGGAGGACACGGCGAGAGTGGTCGTGCCCGTTTTGCCGGTAAGCACCCTGGACAGGAACAACGGGACCTTGTCCAACACGGTGACTACGTAACAGCTATTTGCAGACCCGGCCGGAGTGGTGCATCCCGTCGCGCTACTGGGATTGGTCGCCGCGACCGTGATGTTGCCCGAGCCATGCGTAAATCCGAAGCGCGCCGCAACCGCCTTGGCCTCGGCGACATAGCCGGAGCCGGCGTTGGTGGCCGCGGCGAGCGCGGCGGCGTCCGCCGCATTCTGCATGCCGCGCCGATGCACGTACCAATAGGAAGTCTCGGCCGCGAGGCCCATCGTTCCGGCGAGGACAGGCATGGTAAGAGCAACCAATATCACCACGACGCCGCTCCGGTCGCCGAGAAATCCACGTGCGGTTGGCGCGCGCGCGGCCCCAGGACCGGGATGAGCGGATGCGCCCCGGCGATTCAAGCCGCTCAGAAGGAATCGTAAATTATGGCGATGTTTACCAATGAATGAGCACATAGCCGCTTGCAATCCTTATCCAACTTGCCGTATTCGAGTTGCTGGAACAATACATTAATACGCGTACTATTCTACTTTTTCGTTTATCCAATACTTACAATTTGATAGTGTGCTTGGCTACTCGCCTTCCACGTTTACCGTTGCGCACAATTCCGCCGGCGGTTCCGGCATTGGAACGCCGCATTGAAGGAGCCGGGGTCTTTATCCATGTAACGCCGGCCGGCAAATGTCCCTTGGCCCAGGCGCAAGTGATCAGGGAAATAGGCTGCGTTTTGCAGTTGGCGCATAGGCGGCCGGAACAACTTGCGGGAAAGGGAAGCAATGAAGCCCTGGCAAGGATTTTTGATAATTTCGAGTAGCAGCGCACTTGCACATGCGCTCTTTCCCGCGCCTTCGAATGCGCAGGCAATGCGGTCTATCTGCGCTGCCGCGGAAAAGCATATGTATTCGGATTCGAGGTTGTCCGAGGCCGTAAAAGTGGTCTTCGGCAGCCCAGAATATTCGTCACAAAAAGATGAGTGTATCTACCCGCTTCAAGTCTTGCACTATCGAGATGCAGACGTTCTTCTCGCAATCGGCAACGAGCCGGGGCAGGCCTGCCATGGATGTTCTGCTAGTCTTTCAGCTTATGTTATGAGGCGTAAAGCGAGCGGGTTGCAGCTGGTGAAACGCTTCATCGATTTCGGCGAGGCCGGCACGTTTGGCAACCCTGGCCTGATCAGCCCCTGGAAATTGTTGGCGACGATGGATTTGTGGTCGAGAGCGGGGGCACTTTTCAAGGGTACACATCGTCGTCGCTAGACTTTTATGTTTTTCGTCATGGGCGTGTTGTTCACCTCGACCCTGCCATAGGTCTCTCGGCGGACAACAGCGGGGCCATGACGGATTCGACGAAAGAGGTCTCTGTCGATGGCGCATGGACGATTGGCCGCCCGGCCAGGAACAACTTGTCGATTGAATACAAAGTTGTCACCAAAAGCCAAACATCGGTTAGTCGCGCCGTTTGGGAAATTAGAGGTGACAAACTTCTCCTGAAAAAGGGATTGATTCCCGCGGAGTTAAAAGAAGCAGGCGGGGGATAAGCCGAAACGTTCCCGAGGCGATGGAAATCCGGCGCGGCGCAATATGCTTCGTCACCCGCTCAACCCGCCGATGAGGGACGGAATATCGAGCGGGCGGAAACCGTAATGAGTTAACCAGCGGATGTCGGCCTCGAAGAAGGCCCGCAAATCCGGCATGCCGTATTTCAGCATGGCGATGCGGTCGATTCCCATGCCCCAGGCGAACCCTTGATAAATGCCGGGATCGAGCCCGCAGTTTCGCAAGACTTTGGGATGCACCATGCCGGCGCCTAAAATTTCGAGCCAATCCTCGCCCTCGCCAAAGCGGATCTCGCCGCCCGCGCGGGAGCATTGGATATCGGCTTCCATCGACGGCTCGGTGAACTGAAAATAACTCGGCCTAAAACTCATCTTGACGTCCGGCACCTCGAAAAAGGCCTTGCAGGATTCTTCGAGAATCCATCTGAGGTGGCCAAGATGCGCGGTGCGGTCGATCACGAGTCCCTCGACCTGATGAAACATCGGCGTATGCGTCTGGTCGGAATCGCAGCGGTAGGTGCGCCCTGGGCAAATGACCCGGATCGGCGGTTTTTGGGCGAGCATCGTGCGCACTTGCACCGGGCTCGTATGGGTGCGCAGCACCTTGCGCGCACCGTCCGGCCCGGGATTGAAAAAGAAAGTGTCGTGCATGTCGCGCGCGGGATGGCCCGGCGGAAAATTCAGCTTCGTGAAATTATAATCGTCGGTCTCGATGTCTGGGCCTTCGGCGATGGCAAACCCCATGCCGGCGAAAATCACGCTAAGTTCATCCATCACTTGGCTCAAAGGATGAATCCGCCCGGCCTCGATCCCATGCGGGCAGACCGGCAAGGTGACATCGGCGATCTCCGCCTTGAGACGGGCTTCGAGCGCCGCGTCCTTCAGAACCGCGCGCCGTGCCGCGAGCGCCTCCGCCACTTCGTCCTTGAGCGCGTTGACCGCGGCGCCCCGCTCCTTGCGCGCGTCCGGCGCCATTTGACCAAGACCGGCGAGCAGGGCCGAAACCCCGCCCTTCTTTCCAAGCGCCGCGACCCGCGCGGCTTCGAGCGCGGCTTCGTCTTGCGCGCTAGCTATTTGCCCAAGAATTTGCGCTTGAAGCGTTTTGAGGTCCATGTCTAGGCGATCCAGCTGAAGAGTTGAGCCGCTTTTGGCACGCAGGCAAAGCCATGTCGAGACGCGGCGAAACTATTCGTCCCGCGTGGCGGACGCGATCCAGTCAAAATAGGCTGCCGCGCCGTTTTCGATTTGAACCTCGACGATTTCAGGATTGGAATAAGTATGCGCCGCGCGAATGGCGGCTTCGACATTGGCGTAGCCGTTCGCCTTGATCTTGCAAAACAGCATCCATTCATCTGCGCGTTCGACCGCGCCTTCCCACCGGTAAACGCTGGCGATCGGAAACATCTGGACGCATGCGGCAAGACGGCCCTCGACGAGACGCGCCGCGATCAACTCCGCCTCCGGCTTGTCGCCGCAGGTCGTCATAACGAGCGCATAAGGTGTTGGCATGAAATGGTGTATCCGTTGTGACTTTGACACTCGTTCCTCGCTCCTCGCCCTTGTAACTTGGAAGCCGCCGTTTGTGCTAGTGTTGGGCCAGCGGTGGCGGACGGGAGACCGGCTCACCCTGGGGCAGCAAAGCCCGTTCCTCAGCATGGCTCCCCGTCCGCCGGTCCATCGAACCCGAACAGTCGCTTGGGCCGCCAAAAGCGAGAATTGGCAAGCCCGTTTGTGCAAGGAACGGTGAAGATGGACGCCATCGTTGGGGGAATCGATGTTTCGAAAGACAAACTTGATATAGCAGTTCGCCCGGGTGGCGAGGTGTTTTGCACGAGCCGCGACGCGCAGGGTCTCGGCGCGTTGGTTGCACGCCTTGCCCCTTTGTCTCCGGCGGCGGTCGCGATTGAAGCAACTGGCGGCTTCGAGACGGTGGTGACGGCAAGCCTTGCGGCGGCGGGATTGCCAGTCGTCGTGGTCAACCCGGCCCAGGTCCGCGCCTTCGCAAAGGCTTTGGGCAAGCGCGCCAAGACCGATCCGGTCGATGCCATGGTGATTGCCCATTTCGTTGAAGCAACCAAGCCAGAAATTCGCCCGCTCCCGGACGAAGCAACGCAATGTCTTGCCGGTCTCGTTGCCAGGCGCCGCCAGATCATAGAGATGATCGTCGCCGAGCGGCAGCGCCAGCGGCAGCTTGCCGGGAAGCGTCTGCAAAAGAGTATCGCACGCCTCCTCAAGGCGCTCGAACAGGAGCTCTCCTCGCTCGATCAAGATATTGACGATGCCGTGCGCGGCTCGCCGGCCTGGCGCGAGAAGGAGGACCTGCTTGCCTCGGTGCCTGGCATCGGGCCTGTGATTGCCCGAACGCTCATTGCGGAATTGCCCGAGCTTGGCACGCTTGACCGCAGGCGGATCGCGGCGCTCGCTGGTCTTGCCCCATGGACAAGGCAATCCGGCCAATGGAAAGGCAAAAGCTACGTTGGCGGCGGCAGGCCGTGCGTACGGGCGGCCTTGTTCATGGGCGCCCTTGTCGCCGCGCGTTACAATCCGGCGCTGAAGGCCTTCAAGCAACGCCTCCTCGTTGAAGGCAAGCCGAAACTTGTGGCGATCATTGCGGTTGCCCGCAAGCAGTTGACCATTCTCAATGCCGTGCTGCGCGACAAGAAGCCCTGGCGGGAAAGCGAAGAAAAGGAGCTGGCTCATGCCAAAGCTTAGATCTGATGGAAGCCCAAGGTCTGCGCCGGGCGGGCGGGTCAAGGCCGCAAGCCGCGTCAGCGGGAGCGCGCAAGCGCTCGCCTTGACGCGGCCGGCCGGTGCAGACAAACTTTCCATCATCGGATCACCGTTGACAAACAAAACAGTCGCTGAGGAAGCCCGAAGGGCTGTCTCGAACGGCGAGCGGAAGGAAGCCCGAGGTTCCGTTGCGAGCGCAGCGGTACGCGAAGCGGACGCAATGGAAGCGGGCGACTGGAGAGGCGCCTATTCCCCTCCCCTTCATGGGGAGGGGTTAGGGGCGGGGTCGCCGCGCGGCGCATCCTTCCATCCTGAGCTTGCCGAAGGACGAGACCCCCACTTTGTGGGCTCCTCATGCTTCGAGACGCAGGCTCCGCCTGCTCCTCAGCATGAGGGCAAGGCTTTTGAGACAGGAACTTAGGCGCGAGACAATCACGACGGTGCCAAACCACGCCGCGCTCGCCTTGACGAAGAGTCCCAAATGATCCCGCGCTATGCCCGTCCCGAAATGGCCGCCATATGGGAGGCGAAGACACGGTTTCGCATCTGGTTCGAGATCGAGGCTCATGCTTGCGATGCGCTGGCCGAAATCGGCGTCATTCCCAAGGGGGCCGCCAGGGCCATCTGGGAAAAAGCCGGGCATGTCACATTCGACGCGGCGCGGATCGACGCGATCGAAAAGGTCACGCATCATGACGTGGTCGCATTCCTGACCCACCTCGCCGAATTCATCGGTCCCGAGGCGCGGTTTGTGCACCAAGGCATGACATCCTCCGACGTGCTCGATACATGTTTGGCCGTGCAACTTGCGCGGGCCTCCGGCATTCTTCTGGCCGATATCGACGTTCTGCTTGCCGCGTTAAAACGCCGCGCGTTCGAACACAAGCTGACTCCCACGATCGGCCGCTCGCACGGCATCCACGCCGAGCCCATGACTTTTGGGCTAAAACTCGCGCAGGCCTATGCCGAATTTTTGCGATCCCGCGAACGGCTGGTCAACGCGCGGAAAGAAATCGCGACCTGCGCGATATCCGGCGCGGTTGGCACTTATGCGAACATCGATCCGCGCGTCGAGGCCTATGTCGCCGAAAAGCTCGGACTCTCTGTCGAGCCCGCCTCGACGCAGATCATTCCGCGTGACCGCCACGCGATGTTTTTTGCGACGCTTGCCGTCATTGCCTCCTCGTTGGAGCGGCTTGCTACCGAGATCAGGCATTTGCAGCGGACCGAAGTGCTGGAAGTGGAGGAGTTTTTTTCCGAAGGCCAAAAAGGCTCGTCCGCCATGCCGCACAAGCGCAATCCAGTGTTGACCGAAAACATCACCGGGCTGGCCCGGCTCGTGCGCGGCATGGCAACGCCCGCCATGGAAAACGTCGCGCTTTGGCACGAGCGCGATATTTCGCATTCCTCCGTCGAGCGGATGATCGCGCCGGACGCGACAATCACGCTCGATTTCGCGCTTGCACGGCTGACGGAAGTGATCGACAAGCTCATCGTCTATCCCGGAACTATGAAAAAAAATCTGGATCGTCTCGGCGGCCTCGTTCATTCGCAGCGGGTTCTGCTTGCGCTCACCCAAAAAGGCGTCAGCCGCGAGGAGGCTTATGGTCTGGTTCAGCGCAACGCCATGCCGGTCTGGCGCGGCGAAGGCGATTTTTTGACGCTCTTGAAAAGCGACAAGGACGTGCGCGAAGCACTAAGTGATGCCGAGCTCGAAGAGCTCTTCGACCTCGGCTATCATTTGAAGAATATCGATTTCATTTTTGGGCGCGTCTTCGGCGAAGTTTGAAGGCCGTTTCTCACTCCAATGGAAGTTTGCAATGCTAACACAGCATCGTCTGGAAGATTTGGTGGACAGGATCGTCTCGGACCCCGCCCTGCACGCGCGTTGGCTGAATACGTTTTCGTATCTCGAATATGTCGGCTTCCGCAAGATCGTGAAGAGCCAGAGGGCCGAGGGTTTGACCGCCGCGATCCTCGGCCACGCCTGCGAGGAAGGCCGCCATGCGCTCGGCCTAAAAAAGCTCGCGATGAAATTGGGCGGCGCTGAGTTTGACTCCTATGGTGCCGACGTTCTGCTTTGCGGCGCCGAGGCGGCATCGTATTTCCAAGACCTCGATAAAACTTGCGAGGAGGCGTTCGCGGACCGCTCGGAGCCCGAGCGGGCAAAACTCACCTATTCTTATGTGACGTGGCTGGTCGAACGCCGGGCGCTCGATGTGTATAACATCTACAGACGAGCGCTCGGAGACTCGGAGACCGCGAGAAAGCTCGGCGGCCTCCTTGCCGAGGAAACCAAGCACCTCGCCGATGTCGAAGCCGTGCTTGACATGTGCGACCCGGAGTTTTCGACTCGATCGAAGGAATTCGAGGTCGCCGAAGCCGTGCTTTACCAGAGTTTCGTCGATGCGCTTGCCCGCGAGCTTACGCGGGACGCCGCGAGTGCAGTCCCGGTTTCGGCCTAAACGGCGCCTGCGAGCTTTTTTCGATGCGTGCATCCGAGGCCGATATTTTGGTCATACCGGGTCTCGGCGGTTCGGGGCCGGACCATTGGCAGAGCCGCTGGGAAGCCAAGATCCCGTCCGCGCGCCGCGTCGTTCAAGAGGATTGGGATAACCCAAGGCTTGCCGCGTGGCGCGAGCGGATCGTCGAGGAAGTCGCGCGCGCGGCGCGTCCTGTCGTTCTTGTCGCCCATAGTCTCGGCGTGCTCGCGGCCGCGCATGCCGCGCCGTTTCTGGCAAAAGGAGAATGCAGCGGCAAGGTCAAGGGCGCTTTTCTGGTCGCCCCGCCAGCGGCCATCGTGCTTGACACATATCCCACGATCGATCCGGCTTTCCTGACGCGCCCCAAGGAGCGCCTGTCCTTTCCGGCGCTTCTTATCGCGAGCCGCGATGATCCTTATGCGTCCTTCGCCGAGAGCGAGGTATTGGCTCAGGCGCTCGGCGCGGAATTGATCGACGCGGGATTTTCGGGCCACATCAACAGCGAAAGCGGTCACGGCCCCTGGCCGGAAGGCCTGCTGCGCTTCGCCGGATTTTTGAAGACGCTGTGAGGCCCCAGATAGTATCTTAGGTGGAATTCCCGCAAGGGGTGGAAAACGGCCTGCTTCGGTTCATTGCGGTTGCTTGGCTATGGCAAAGTTGGCGGAGTGCGAAATTGAAATCGTCCCGTTCGACGAGGCGCAGGTGCGCGCTGCCGCTGCCGCCTTTGATCGCTACGGCAAGGGCATCCATTCCAAGGCGCGGCTCAATCTCGCGGATTGCGCTGCCTATGCGCTCGCCAAGACCATGAATTTGCCCTTGCTGTTTAAAGGCGACAACTTCACGGAAACGGATGTGCAACTGTTTTAGTAAGCTGATCCGACGCCTTCCTCAAATTACGAGGCCCCGTTACAGCGCCGGGCCAAACCGCACAGCCCGGCCTTTACCAAGGTGGAAAGGTCCATGGCGATCCATCGTAAACCTGGGAACCGTTGTAATAAGGAACGCCATAAGAGCGCCTGGAATGCCTGGAATGCTTGGACCCTCCCCCGCGCGGCCTTGTCTGATCCCTAGCGACGTTATACTCGCCCCCCGGGGTATCGCCGCTCACCACGACCCGCGTATTCTCCAGGCCATTCTCCTTCACCAGCTCGAAAAGTATGGCGGCATTCTTAGGCGAGATACGCACGCAGCCAT
>JBQTKC010000260.1:0-6853 GCA_052386575.1 Beijerinckiaceae bacterium | reverse complement strand
TTGAAACGGCCGAGCATTTCGAGCACCGCCTCCTTGTTGTTGAGGAAAATATCGCGCCACATCGTGGGATCCGAAGCGGCGATCCGGGTAAAGTCGCGAAACCCTCCGGCGGAAAATTTTATGACTTCGGAGCGTGTGACTTCCTCGAGATCGGCGGCGGTGCCGACGATATTGTAGGCGATGAGATGCGGCACATGGCTGGTGATCGCGAGCACCAGATCGTGATGGGCGGGCTGCATGATTTCGACAGATGCGCCGGCGGAGGTCCAGAACGAAGCGAGCCTTGCCACGGCCTTGGGGCTGGTCCCCTCCGGCGGCGTCAGAATAGTCCAGCGATTGAAAAAAAGCGTCGGAAATCCTGCCTCCGGGCCAGATTGCTCGGTACCGGCGACCGGATGCGACGGGACGAAATCGACCGTGGCGGGGAGACATGGTGCAACCGCCTTGATGATCGAGGCCTTGACCGACCCAACGTCGGACACGATCGCGCCGGGCACAAGGCGCGGCCCGATTTCCCGTGCGATTTCACCCATGACGCCCACGGGAGCGCAGAGAATGACGAGATCGGCTGCCTCGACCGCCGCCGCCGCCGACGCCACGACATGATCGGCGAGCGCGAGTTTGGCCACGCTCGCGCGGACGGCGCTTGCCGAGTCCATGGCCACGATCTCGCGCGCGAGCCCCTTGCGCCGGCAAACCCGCGCGAGCGACGAGCCGATCAGCCCCATCCCGATGAGGGCAAGGCGCCGGAAGAGAGGCTCGCTCAAGGGAGCCCCGAGACCGTCAGCCACGCGCCGCGCCTTCAGGCTTGACGAAGTCCTTGAGGGCCGCGACCACGAGACGGTTTGCTTCGTCCGTGCCGACCGTGAGCCGCAGGCAATGCGGCAGCCCGTAGGCGCCAACAGTGCGCAGGATCAAACCCCGGGCCAGGAGGAAGCGGTCGGCTTCCCGCGCTTGCGTCTCGCCATCGAAATGCAGGAGCAAGAAATTGCAAACGCTCGGCGTGACCTTGAGTCCCAGCGCGGAGATTTCTTGTGTCAACCAAGGGAGCCAAGTCTCGTTATGGGCGGCGGCCTTGCCGGTATGGGCGGCATCCTCTAGCGCGGCTACACCCGCGGCGATGGCCGCGCCACTGGTGTTAAACGGCCCGCGAATGCGATTGATCGCGTCGCACACATCAAGCGGCGCATAACACCAGCCGAGTCTTATCCCGGCAAGTCCGTAAATCTTCGAGAAAGTCCGCGCCATCACGACATTTTCGCTGGTCGAGACAAGCTCTAGGCCAGACGAATAATCGGGACGGTTCACATATTCGGCATAAGCCGCGTCGAGAACAAGGAGGACATGGCCGGGCAGATTTTGGGCAAGCCGCTTGACTTCGGCAATAGGCAAATACGTGCCGGTCGGATTGTTTGGATTGGCGAGAAAGACCATCTTGGTCCTTTCGCTAACCTTGGCGAGGATACTATCGACGCTGGCGGTCAGATTCTCCTCCGCCGCGACGACCGGAACGCCGCCGGCGGCGAGAATGGCAATCTTGTAGACGAGAAAGCCATATCTTGTGAAAATGCCTTCGTCGCCCGGACCGATGTACGCGTCGGCGAGGAGCTGAAGGATTTGGTCCGAGCCCGCGCCGCAGACGATTCTGGCCGGATCGATCCCGTGCTTGGCGCCGAGCGCCTCGCGCAAGGCCGTGGCGGCGCCGTCCGGATAATCCTGGAGTTGACCGGCAAAGGCACGATATGCTTCCCGCGCGCGCGGCGATGGCCCGAGCGGCGTCTCATTCGCCGAAAGCTTGAATATCTTGGCGGCGCCAGGCGCGGAGCTTTGACCCGGAACATAAGGATCGATTGCCAGCACGCCGGGGCGCGGGCGCGGCCTTGCCCCGCACGTCACGTTTTTTGTCATGCAAAAAAACTCCGCAACATGATCATTGCGCCGCCAGGCTTTGGATTTCACGCAAATCGAAGCGCGCGGCGTGGCTGCCGATTTCGGCGAACCGCGCTCCAGCCGCGCCGGCGCGAACAAAGGTTTCGCGCAAATCGTCAAGCCCATCTTCCGTTGCGGCCATCAGGGAGAGCCCAGACCGGTCTTTAAGCTGGCCAAGAATCTCAGGTCCGCGCGCGCCGAGCCTCGGAGCAAATTCGCCCGCGCCGGAGATCGTCACATCGTAGAGGATGACATCGCGCGCCGCCGCCTCGGCTAGCGGCTTTGCGATGACGAACACGGGCATTCCGGCCGGATGGTCCGGGCGCTCGACGAAAGGCAGCCTGGCAATGATCTTGGGTGCGTCCGGCGCGGCCAGACCGCGCCACCAAGGACCGGCCGAAGCGTCTTCTTCCGTTCGCACCACGCCGAGATCGCCACCCGATCGCGTCACTGCCGCGATGATCTTTGCGGCGCCCTGATGCGCCACAAAGGGGACCGTAAAGCCAAAATGGAACCGGCAGCTGTCGCGCATCGCGGCATCGCCGCCTGAGATGTCGGCATGGACGCTGTAATTCGACTGGACAAAGGTAAAGGTCGAGATGATGATCCGCCAAATGCCCTCGACGGTGTCGAGCGGCAAAAGCCCGTGGTGGCGGGACACGAGGCCGCGCATCATGTCGGCCTCGCGGCCGGGCCGGAACGCCGGGCCGCCGCCGGCCCTCGCCTTCGCCTCGATCAGCCGGTGGATGATTTCGCCGCGCTCCATCAACAGCAGGTGCAGCGCCGAGTCGATGCGATCGATCTCGATTCTGAGATCTGCCAGGGTCTCGAGACGGGGCGGCGTGGTCATGATCGCGGGGCTCGCGGTTTGCCCGCCTGTCTTAGAGCATTTTGGTGTGAAGTGGGAGCCGGGCCGCGGCAAGAAAATGAGAAATTCATTGGCGAATGGATGCCGGTCAAGGCTCGCCCGCGCCCAAAAGCCTGGTTCCATGACGTTCCGGACGAGGATCGCCATCTGCCCAGCATCGAGAACCGCGGCATCAATAGGGCTGACCCAAGCGCGGCAAGCTCCGGCGGAAGACGCCGCGTCACTCCCGCAAAAGCTCGTTGATGGCGGTTTTCGAGCGGGTCCTTGCATCCACGGTTTTCACGATCACGGCGCAATAGAGCGATGGCCCCGGCGTGCCATCTGGCAATGGCTTGCCCGGCAGATTGCCCGAGACCACGACCGAATAGGGCGGCACGAAGCCCAAGCGCACCTCGCCGGTTGTCCGGTCGACGATTTTTGTCGAGGCGGAAATGAATGTCCCCATCGCGATCACCGAACCTTGGCCCACGATGACCCCTTCGACGATTTCCGAACGGGCGCCAATAAAGCACTCGTCCTCGATGATGGTTGGATTGGCCTGCAAGGGTTCAAGCACTCCGCCGATGCCAACCCCGCCCGAAAGATGAACATTCTTGCCGATTTGCGCGCAGGAGCCGACGGTTGCCCAGGTATCGACCATCGTGCCGCTGTCGACATAGGCGCCGAGATTTACGAAGGACGGCATCAAGATCACCCCCGGCGCGATGTAGGCGGAGCGCCGCACCACGCAATTCGGGACCGAGCGAAACCCGGCCGCCGCATGTTCGTCCGCTCCCCAGCCCGCGAATTTGGACGGCACCTTATCCCACCAGGACGAGCCGCCAGGCCCCCCCGGAATCAGTGCCATGTCGTTCAGGCGGAACGACAAAAGCACGGCTTTCTTCAGCCATTGGTTGACCTTCCAGGAGCCGGGCCCCGACGCGCCTTCGATCTTTTCCGCGACCCGGAGTTTTCCGCAATCGAGCAGGCCCAAAACCTCCTCGACCGCCGCGCGGATCTCGCCCGCCGTCGCCTCGGTGACGTTGGCGCGGCCGTCGAAAGCTGCGTCGATAATCGTTTCGAGGTCATGCATATGGGTCTCCGGTAGGGCTGGAAATTTGCAAGGCGCAAGGCAGCTTCGGCATACCCCCCGCGGATGTCAGCGGCACCTAAACGTCCGTTGTATGCGGAGCATCGAGGAGGTCCCTAAGGAACCGCGCGAGATCGCTCGTCACGTAATCGATATAGGGCGGCGCGGGATGGTGCGTAATCTCGAAGACTTCGCGATGATCCAGTTGGCCGGGTTTCGGCACGACGAGCACCGTCGTCATACCTCTCACATGGGGAATAATGAGATTTTCCGCGAGATCCTCAAACATCACGGCTCGTACTGGGTCGACCGCGTGCCTTTCGAAAAAGCGTTCGTAGTTTTGAGCCGCTGGCTTCGGCACGAAATCGGCGTCGGCAATGTCGAAAATATCCTCGAACATCGTCTCAAGCCCAAGGGCACTCGCGGTCCGCACCGCATGTTCGCGCGACCCGTTCGTCAAAATGAGTTTGCGTCCTGGCAAGGCCGTGATCGCGCTTGCGAGAGCAAGATCGGGGAGAAGCGAGGAGCGGTCGATGTCATGCGTGAAATCGAGAAATCCCTCCGGCCCGATGCCATGTTCTTCCATCAGGCCGCGCAGGGTCGTGCCGTAGCGCTGGTAATAATATTTTTGCAGCGCGCGGGACGACATGCCGTCAAGCCCAAAGAGAAAGCTGAGGTACAGAGTGATTCGCTGATCGATCTTCGGCCAGAGATCGCAACTTGCCGGATAGAGCGTGTTGTCGAGATCGAAGACCCAGGTATCGATGCGGGACAGGGTATCGGCGAGCGGCGAGGCTTCGCTTGCACCCGCGCGCGGCCCATGGGGAGCATCGTCCAGAGGGTTTTTCGTGTCATTCACCTTGTAATCAGAGTACCGGAGCCGTGATCGGTCAACAGCTCGACGAGCACGGCATGCGGCATCTTGCCGTCGAGGATCACGGCGCCCTCGACGCCTTGTGCGAGCGCATCGATGCAGGTTTCTACCTTCGGAATCATGCCGCCGGTGATCGTGCCATCGGCGATGAGGGCATGAATTTTATCGACGTGCAACTGCTTGATCAAATTCTTGTCGCGGTCGAGAACGCCAGGCACGTTGGTGAGCAGCACCAGCCGCTTCGCCTTGAGCGCGCCGGCGATCGCGCCCGCAAACGTATCTGCGTTCACATTATAGGTTTCGCCGTCCTCGCCTTGCGCGACCGGCGCGAGGACGGGGATGAGCTCGCGCCCGAGAACTTGGTCGAGCACGGTTTTATCCACCTTGGCCGGTTCGCCGACAAAACCGAGATCGACGTCGCTGCTCGCCTGCGGCACCTTGCTGGCAGTCACCATATTGCCGTCCTTGCCGCAAAGGCCGATCGCCCGCCCGCCCTCGGCATTGATGAAGCCGACGATTTGTTTGTTGATTGAGCCGGCAAGCACCATCTCGACAATTTCCATGGTGGCCCGGTCGGTGATCCGCAGGCCGTCGGCGAACGCCGACTTAATGCCGAGTTTGCCGAGCATCGCGCCGATTTGCGGCCCGCCGCCATGGACGACGACGGGATTGACCCCCGACTGCTCGAGCAAAACCATGTCGCGCGCAAAAGCCCGCGCGACCTTGTCGTCCCCCATCGCATGGCCGCCATATTTCACGACGACGATCGCATCGTCGTAGCGCAACATATGCGGCAGCGCCTGCATCAGGATCGCGGCCTGTTGCTGCGCTTGTTCTTGCGGGTTAGTATTCGGTTCGTTCATCGGCTCTCGTCCCCCGGTCAACCGGTGCTGGTTCTAGCCGCTCGTTGTGACGAGCTCAATGCACGGCTCCGATGCCGAGCGTGGCCAGGACAAAAATGGCGCGCCTAGCGCCGCTTCGAATTTTCGCTATCCTGTTGGAAACACTGTTTTCGT
The DNA here is from genome assembly GCA_052386575.1 of Beijerinckiaceae bacterium. Taxonomy (GTDB): domain Bacteria; phylum Pseudomonadota; class Alphaproteobacteria; order Rhizobiales; family Beijerinckiaceae; genus Methylocapsa. The sequence goes on along the minus strand of JBQTKC010000260.1, from coordinate 1,097 downwards.
TGCCGGCGGAGTCAGCTGACTCCGCGGCTGTTGGTGCTAACGTGCGCCGCTGCGAGGCGCTGCTGGTGACAGACCGGTAGGAAGAGCAGTGGCCGCAGAGTGGTCGGCAAGGCTATAATGTAAATAAATGCATGGGTTAAGACGTCTCATGGCGGTTGTATTGGCGGCGGGATGCGCCGCGAAGGCCGATTGGGCGAGGGGCGAAGTCGAGGGTTTCGACAGGCAGCGTTCTTTTCAATCCTGAAACCCTGATTGGCCTTCAAGACCAGAAATGCCAAAGACAGTTTCTTCCGGGGAGGTCAAAAATAGAGATATTTTCTGAAAGCGGTTTCGGATATTCCGTGAGAAACCTGAAAGGTAATCGATGCAAAATTGGCGTATGCTTAGCACATTTCTGGATGTGATACATACAGTCCGCAATTTACTTGCGCGAGTACTCCCACATAAATCTTACTAATTTGTTCAATTCTACTTGACGCGTCTTTCATTCTACGTTCGTGGTCTAGTCACTTTCGGATTCGTCAAACCCACACTGGTAGTTCGCGGCTTTGGCGGTGGCGATGGCGTGTCAGATCTTGTGAAGCAACTTCGGAGCGTGAATCCCTTGGCTCCGACGGCGATGTGCCGCGTCATGACCAAGTACGGCAGTGACAAGGGTCACCCTTTGCACAACTACACACAGTCTATTCGATCCTGTTCAAGGAGTGCCTTGATCAACCCCTGCGGATCTTTGAACTTGGCATAGGCACCAACAATCTACTGCTGCCGTCCACCATGGGGGTCGATAGGCGACCGGGCCCGTCTCTTCGCGGGTGGCGTGAACTCTTCCCGAATGCACTTGTGTACGGGGCCGACATCGATCGTGCCCGTTTGTTTCAGGAAGACCGGATCAAGACGTTTTACTGCGATCAACTAGTGCAAGCGTCTATCCGTGACCTCTGGTCGCAGCCAGAATTGCAGGGTGGCGTGGATATACCCCGCTCACGCCAGAACCCGAAAATCCTTTGGGTTGATGACGCGGAAATTGTCGGTGACCGAATCGCAAAATTCTGGCCAGCATTTGGGGACTTTTTTGCGTAGGAAGTCGAGCGCCGCAT
>JBQTKC010000259.1:0-3336 GCA_052386575.1 Beijerinckiaceae bacterium | reverse complement strand
GCCGCGAGGGCGGCCAGGATCGGCGCCGCCTCGGGCGCATCAATAGACGCCGTCGCGCGCGCGCGCGGATCGTGGACGAGCACCCCGAAATTGTCCTCGAGGCACAGGAATTGGTGAATCTCGGCGGCCATTATCACTTCCGGATGCGGCAAGATTCGCCCGGCGGCGGACCGCGCTTCGTTGATCTCGATCGCCGTCAGCTTCTGCCAAAGCTCCACGATCGCTAGGCTTGTTGGATAGCCGATAGCTTCCAGTCGTCCGCGCTGCCGCCAATATGGCGCGCAAAGGTCCAGACCTCGGTTACCTGCTGCGGCGCCTCCGGATCGCCGGAGACGATCTTGCCCGAGACGCGATCGGCCATGGTGTCGATCAACGAATATCGCATGGCGACCGTTGCATATTCGCCCTGGTTCTCGCGCCAGGCCTCGGAAAGATCGCCTTGCAGGAATTTTACGTCCGCAATCCTATTGACCAGGCCTCTTTCTTTGTTGCCGGCGAGTTCCTCGGCAAAATATGACGCCATTTCTGGCGTCGCCTGGGCGCGCAGGGAATCGAAGTCTTCCGCGCCATAAGCCGATTGGATCGCGGCGAGGCGCTGTTCGAACACGCCGAAATCGGCCGGGCCGACTTCGAGCTTTGTCTCGCGCTGCGGACTTCCAGGCCCGCCACCAAAGCCCGCAAAGCCGCCGGGCGCGCCGGAACCGGCCTGGCCCAAGCCTTGCCCCAAACCTTGGCCCGCGTTGGAATCGAATGCGGCGCCCTGGAACGCCGGACGGCGCCCGCGAACAAAGCCCATGACCAATTTGAACAGCAGGATCAAAAGCCCGATCTGAAGGAGAAACCCAAGGATCGACAGGCCGCCGCCGAGTCCGCCAAACATGCCATTCCCAAACAATAGGCCGAATAATCCCGCACCTAGGAATCCGCCGAGCAGGCCGCGGCCAAACCCGCCGGAAAAAAAGCCGCCCTGAGAGGCGGGCGCGGGGCGGAAAATACCGTTGTTGGGAGAGGTCATCGACCGCTCCATTGGGGCCGCGCGCGGGGCCACCGGCGTCGCTTGAGGCGCGCTAAACGTGCGCGCGCCGCGGCTGCCAAACGAAGAGCCGCCGCCCGCGCGGGCGAAAGCGTCCCCGGCAAAGCCCAGCGCAAGTGTCGCGGCGAAGATCAAAATCAAAGGTTTGTGGCGGATCGCCATGGGTTTTGTCCTAACGTTGAGCGGACACTTTCCGGTCCGCCAGAGCTATATGGGGGCAAACACGAAAAGCGCAAAGGACGTCACGTTCGAGGAACGAGGTCAGCGCGGCAGCTTCCGGCCGGCCGATCGATGTGTTAGAAGGCGCACGAACTTCGCGAGGGAAAAACCGCAAGGCGGCTGGGCGTGGAGGCGGGAGGGAAACGGAAATGAACGAGCGGCGCGCCAATTTCGAATATGAGGATCTCATCGCCTGCGGGCGGGGAGAATTGTTTGGGCCAGGCAATCCGCAATTGCCGTTGCCACCGCTTTTGATGTTCGATCGAATCACGGATGTTTCCGAACAAGGCGGCGCCAATGGCAAGGGCGTGATCTTAGCCGAATTGGCGGTCAAGCCGGACCTCTGGTTTTTCGGCTGCCATTTCACAAACGATCCGGTGATGCCCGGCTGCCTCGGACTCGACGCACTTTGGCAGCTTCTTGGCTTTTATCTCGGCTGGCTTGGCCTCACCGGACGGGGCCGGGCGCTCGGCGTGGGCGAGGTCAAATTTTCCGATCAAGTCTTGCCCACCGTCAAACAAATCATTTACGGCGTTGATCTGAAACGCGTGTTCAGGACCAAACTGGTGCTCGGCATCGCCGACGGCTGGCTCGAGGCCGATGGGACACGGATCTATGAGGCCAAGGACATTAGGTGCGGCTTGTTCAAGGCCGCAACTCCATCCGTGGCCTGAACCATCAGCGGCCTTCGTTTGGTCTTGAACCAAAGGCCGCCGGGTCCGGGCTCCAGGAATTTGGCCCTCAGCGGGAGGATTGAAGAATGCGACGCGTCGTCGTCACCGGGATGGGGATTGTTTCCGCGATCGGGAACAACAGCCAGGAGGTGCTTGCCTCCTTGCGGGAGGCCAAATCCGGCATCGTCAAGGCGGACAAATACGCCGAACTCGGCTTCCGCAGCCAGGTGCACGGCGCGCCAACGCTCGACGCGAGCGGCATCGTCGATCGCCGCGCGATGCGTTTCCATGCCGGCGGCACGGCCTGGAACCATGTCGCGATGGATCAGGCGATCCTGGATGCGGGCCTTGCAGCAGATGAAATATCGGACGAGCGCACCGGCATCATCATGGGTTCGGGCGGGCCTTCGACGCGGACTCTCATCGAGGCCGCGGATATCGCGCGCACCAAGGGACCGAAAAAGATTGGGCCTTTCGCGGTGCCAAAGTCGATGTCCTCGACCGCCTCGGCAACGCTCGCCAACTGGTTTAAGATCAAGGGCGTCAATTACTCGATCTCGTCGGCCTGCGCGACCTCGAACCACTGCATCGGCAATGCCTATGAGATGATCCAATACGGCAAGCAGGACGTGATGTTCGCGGGCGGCTGCGAAGAGCTCGACTGGACACTTTCGGTCCTGTTTGATGCGATGGGCGCGTTGTCCTCGGGATTCAACGACCGTCCCGCGAGCGCGTCGCGCGCCTATGACAGGAACCGGGACGGATTCGTCATCGCCGGCGGCGCGGGGGTATTGGTGCTCGAGGAATTGGAGCATGCTCGCGCGAGGGGGGCGAAAATTTACGCCGAGATCGCCGGATACGGCTTGACCTCGGACGGCTTCGACATGGTCGCGCCTTCCGGCGAAGGCGCGGTGCGATGCATGCGGATGGCGCTCGAAAGCGTGCACACGCCGATCGCTTACGTCAATCCGCATGCGACGTCGACGGAAATTGGCGACATAAAGGAGATCGAGGCGATCAGAACCGTTTTCGGAACGGCTGAAAAATGTCCCCCGATCGCCGCGACAAAATCCCTGACCGGCCATTCGCTGGGGGCCACCGGCGTACAGGAAGCAATCTACTCGCTGTTGATGATGCAAAACGGATTTATTTGCGAAAGCGCGAATATCGAGGAGCTCGATCCGGCTTTTTCGGACATGGACATTGTGCGCGAGCGCCGCGATGGCGTGCGATTGGGGGCCGTCTTGTCGAATTCCTTCGGCTTCGGGGGCACCAACGCCAGCCTCGTTTTTAAGCATGTCGATGCCTGAGGTGCTTGCGGCCGACAACAAGGGATTGAAGCGCGGCAAGCGCGGCCTCATCAAGGGCGTCGCGAACGATCATTCGAGTGCCTGGGGCATCGCCAATGCC
>JBQTKC010000258.1:0-3256 GCA_052386575.1 Beijerinckiaceae bacterium | reverse complement strand
CGGGTCCCGATAGATTAATTCAATCTCTTCGGAGCGCCTCACGCCAACGTCTCACGGAATTTTGAACACCGTGCCCGAGTTTGATGTAGTGGACGTCGCTCCATATAGAGTCGTGCCGTAGTGCGCGCCATTGGCATCGGAAATCAGGCCAGCGGCCGGGTCTCTGCCGTCGGTAGGCAAGCCCTTGAAGCGGTGGAGCACCGTCTCGGTCCATTTCGTCGCTGGAGGAACGGGCGCCGTCAGCTTGAACACCGTGCCGAAGTCCGAATCACCCCCACCTTTCTGCGTTGTGCCGAGAAGCGCGCCATCGCTGTCGAAAATCAGACTCGCAGTAGAAAGGGAGCCATCGTCACCGTCTTTAAACTTATAAAGCAAGGTCTTTGTCCATGTTGCCGCCGGAGAGACAGGCGGATCCAGTCTGAACACCGTGCCGAAGCCTGGGCTAGGACCTTTTCCTCCATTTGATGTCGTGCCATAAAGCGCCCCGTTGGCGTTTATGGCCAAGCCAGCCACAGGCTGAGCGCCATCGCCGGGACCCCCCGCAAAACTATAGAGCGCCTTCTCCTTCCATATTGTCGCCGGAGGTACAGGCGGCTTGAGCTTAAACACTGTTCCTAGGTCCGACAATCCGCCCAATTGTGTCGTTCCATAGAGCGCGCCGGCTGGATCGAAGACGAGATGGCCCAAGGGTATGCGGCCATCGGTCCCGCCACCGAAGAAATGGATCACCTTCTCCTTCCAATTTGTCGCCGGAGGCACAGGTGGCTTGAGCTTAAACACTGTTCCGTTTGTGCCTCCGCCTCCTGTCGTGCCGTGGAGCGTACCATTGCTATTGAGGATCAGGTCCCCTTGGGGACGGCAGCCATCATCACCGAAGGACCCCTTGAAGTGGTAGAGTATGCTATAGCCCCATGTCGTTGCCGGCGGGACAGGCGGCGTCAGTTGGAATACAGTGCCGCAGCCAAAGATGCCGCCGAAGACCGTAGTCCCGTAGAGCTCGCCGTTTGCGCCGCGAGTGAGGTCAGCACGGGGATCGCTGCCGTCATTCGCGATACTACCAAAGCTGTGCAGTACCGTCTGGACCCCTGTTGGCGAGAGCTTAAACACTACGCCGTTGTTTCCATTGGAACCGCCGCCCGTAGTCGTGCCGAAGAGTTTATTGCTATTGAAGACGAGGCGTGCCGACGGGCTTGCGCCGTCGCTTAGGCCCGTGAAGGTGTAGAGAATCGTGTCGGCAGCCTGCGCCTGGTTAAACTCGGCCAATCCGCCGAAAGCGGTCGCGCCGATGGCAAGACAAACCATTGCCGAACGTAGACTGTCGCGAGGACCATGGCACGCACCGATCGGAGCGCCACACGGGAGAAATAGAGAAAAAGATACAAGATTAGAAGCCATGAACTGATCCTCCGCACGTGAATGTAAACCTCTAATAACAGCCTTTTTTCGACATCCGCCGGATGCCGCCTTTGTAGAGGCTAATATTATCAGTCTTACGTATTCTGGCAACGCCAAACCCCGGAATTGGCTCTCATGTATCCCACCCGGTGGCACCGGCGCACGGAGCGCCGGTAATATTTATTGGCGTCAAGGCACATTTCTCCCTTGGTTTTGGAACACACGACATTCGAACATCTTACGCCGGCGCAGTATCGGCAGGCGGCCGCAGTCCCTCGGTCAGCTGCGGGACGTCGCGGAACAGGTACCGCGAGATGGCGGCGCCGGCCATTTGGAAGGCGAGGCCGCGCCGCGGCTTACGACCTTCGTTCCGGTCTCTTGAGGAAACTGGAGACGAACGGCGTTGTGCGCTTTTCGCAATTTGCAAGCCGCACTCGCGGGACAGCGCAAGCGCGCCGGGCGCAGGCCAAGCGCGAAGGCGCTATCGCAGTCCGCGGCAAAGGAATAAGGTTTCGGTTTCGACCGGTAAACCAAAGGTCTTGCGATGCGCAAATGGGCGTGCGCGGCCGCCGCTGTGGCCGGACTGACCGGTGCGGGCGGAATAATGTTGGCCGCCGCCGCCGCGCATGGCGTGCCCGACGCCAGGCTTCAAACGGCCGCCAATCTTTTGCTGCTCCACGCGGCCGCCGCACTCGCCGTTTGCGGCGTTGCCCTGGCCGTACCGCGACGCGGTATCTGGTTTCTCGGCGCGGCGGGGTTATTCCTAGCTGGCAGCCTGTTGTTTGGCGGCGAACTCTCGGCGCGTGTCTTTACCGGGACAAGTCTTTTTCCCATGGCCGCCCCGCTCGGCGGCACGCTTCTTATTTTCGGCTGGGCTCTGGTGACACTTGCGGCCCTGGCCGCCACGCGTCAATCTTCCGACAAAATGCCGGATCACAATATTGATGAATGATTAACTATCTGGACTTTGACTGCCGGACGAAGCAAAATCCTTGCACTTCCAAGTGAACAAGCCGTAGAATCATGGTTGCCGACACAGAGGCCGCGCCTAGAAAACAGCGCATCTTGATCGTCGAGGACGAGCCGTTCATTACACTCGCCCTGGAGGCGATGCTTTTGGAACTCGGCTTCGAAGTGGCCGGTTCAGCCGCGCAACTTTCCGTCGCCCGGGAATTGCTCGGCCGCGAGCACATCGACGGTGCAATCCTCGACGTGAACCTTGGCTCACAAAAGATCGATCCTGTCGCCGACATCCTCGCCGCGCGTGCTTGTCCATTTTTTTTCACGACGGGTTATGGTATTTCGGGCATCCCCGCCCGGCACGCGGGACGCGCCGTACTACAAAAGCCGTTCGGCTGGGAGCAACTCTGTTCGCTCGTGCGTGTGGAGTTCGGTTTCCCGCCCGAAGACCGGCTCGGCTCCGAAACGCAGGTCACGCTTTCGCGCGGCGGCCGCCGGCTGCCGGCACGCCGCGCGGCCAGTATTCGAACTCCAGGCCTCTAAAGCGTTCGGCGCGTGACGGCCGCGAGGTTTCTTGTGCCGCGCGGACTGAAGCGCTGCTTGCCCGCGATTAGCCGAACGGACTTGCGTCATTGAAATTGGCGCGGCGAGCCCGTTCGCGCGGAAGTTCGCGCGTTTCCGCCTTGATCGTGACATAGTCGAAGACCACATCGGCTCTTTGGCGAGAGCCGTTTCTTGCATCAGGGATGCGAGCCAAAATTCGCCTTTTTTAGTCTCTGTGTTGCCTGAACAAGAGTGTTTGCTGAACAGATTAGGCATCGCGTTCGCGCGTCAATGTTTTAGCTTTGCGCAACCGCAACAGGGTCGGCCCGAGCCCGAGAGCCAGGGTCGAATCGGCAAC
>JBQTKC010000257.1:0-2346 GCA_052386575.1 Beijerinckiaceae bacterium | reverse complement strand
GCAGGCTATGCCTGCTGGAACCTTTGGCCAGCTTCGCCCGCCGCCCCCTTTCCGCGGCAGGAATCCTGAATCAGAATTCAGCCGATTCGGGAATCCCCCAAGTGATTCACTCCGTTCCGATACCGCTCTAATAACGCGAGATGCAACGTCCTGGGGTGACTCTGACCGGGCGAAACGGCCTAGCGGCTTCGGCCATTTGGCCTTGCCGCCAAGGCCGGCGCACGATTCATTGAAGGCGAACGCGAGGCCCGCGATTGGCGCGCAAAGCAGAAATCCACTGCGGCACTACCTGAACCTTGGCGGCTTTTCGACAGTGCGAAGCCCGCAACCGCCGGGCAGTTGGCTCAGTTGAGATAGGCCCGGCCGAACGGAAACGGAGGTTCTTCGTCGACATCGGCATGCCACTAATAGCCGCTGAAGAATGGCGTTCCCACCCCATCGACCGGGTTGAAGACCAAGTAGCGATAGCCCTAATTCGCCGGACCCAATAATTGTAACGCGCGGCGTCGGCGGCGACCGCAACGAGGACGGGATTTTGCCATGGCGGGCGCCGGTGGCGCAGGCGATAGCGCCAAGCGCCTAGGCGAAGCTGGATTGGCAGCGGATAAAAGCCGGGCCCGCTGTAGGGATCGCCGACGAAGGCAACAAAGTGCCCCTTCCGCCCTCTCAAATCGCGATGCGCGCGAAGCCCGTAGTGTCTGCTGTCATACGGTTTCCGGATAATCACTTCTCGTGAGGCGCTCCTTCTCCCGCTTGCGGGAGAAGCAACTATGTTTAGCCCGGATAGAAAGGTAACGGACCGGAAAGATGGGTGACAGTTCTCTTGTGGCCGGGAGGACCGGCCGATGCCTTGGAAAGAGAACACTGTCATGGATGAGCGCATTGGGTTCATCAAAGAGTACAATTCAGGCTTGTTTGCGATGACCGAGCTTTGCCAGCGCTACGAGATCAGCCGCAAGACAGGTCATAAATGGCAGGAGCGCTATCGCGATTTTGGCGCGGCAGGATTGATGGACCGCCCGCGAAGGCCGCACGAGCATGGACGCGCAACACCGCGGAATATTGCCGAGGCGATCATTTCGACGGTGTTTGCGTCCGGCCTGGGGGCCGCGCAAGATCATCGCGAAACTCTCTCGGGACCATCCTGAAATCGGCTGGCCGGCGGCTTCGGCCGCGGGCGAGATCCTGAAACGGGCAGCACTTGTGAGTGGTCGAAGAGTGCGGCGCTCTGCGCCGCCGCGGCTTGATCAGCTGACGGTTCCGCAGCATCCCAATCACGTCTGGGGGGTGGACCACAAAGGCTGGATCGCTTGGGCGATGGGAGCCGGGCAGAGCCCCTGACGATCACGGACGGGTTCAGCCGCTATCTGATCGGCGTGGCGGCGACGGGCGGGACGACGCAGGACGAGGCCCGCCCTGTTTTCGAGCGGGCCTTTCGGGAGCATGGCTTGCCCAAGGCGATCCGCTCCGGCAATGGGACGCCGTTTGCCTCGACAGGCACGGCCGGATTGACCGCTCTGCCGGCATGGCGGATCAAACTCGGCATCAGGCATGCGCGGATTGATCCCGGCCATCCGCGGCAGAACGGCCGGCATGAGCGTTTTCACCGCACGCTCTTGGAAGCCATGCGCCCTCCCTCGGCTGATCGAAGCGCTCAGGCCAGACGGTTTAAGGCCTTCGCGACCGGCGACAACGAAGAGCGGCCGCATGCGGCGCTGGGCCAGCAAACGCCTGCGAGCGTCTATCACCCTTCGGTGCGGCGATGCCAAGAAGGCTCCCCGAGCCGTCTTATCCAGCCGAGACGGCGGTGCGCCGGGTGCGGCCGAACGGCGAGATCAAGTGGCAGGGCGATCCGATCCACATTTGCGAGCCGCGCTTGCGGGCGAGGCCATCGGCGTGGATGAAACGGAGGATGGCTCCTGGCAGGTCCGCTTCTTTGATGTCCCGATCGGGATCATCGGCCGCGCCGCGCGAAAGTTGCGCCCTCCGCGCGTCCCCGTGCACAGGGACGCGCGGAGGGCGCTGCAAATCCAACCGGAGAATCTGTAACTCATGTATCCGGTTCGTTTTGTTACCCATCTATCCGCTGGACACTCGCGAACCAAGGGCACCTCGAAAAATTGTGCTTCCCAGCGCCGCGCGAATCGGATGCAAGGTTTGCGGGCGGTAAGAGCGGGGTTTTCGCGATGGGGCAGCTTGGTTTTTTTGATGTGAGCCTTCGATATGAAGGGCTGGACAAGAAGAACGATCCGCTCGTCGCCATCGCCGCGCTGGTCCCTTTCGAGACGTTCCGCGAAAAGCTCAAAACCGCGCTGATCGCGGGCGGTCTTCGCTCGGCGGACGCGG
>JBQTKC010000256.1:0-4936 GCA_052386575.1 Beijerinckiaceae bacterium | reverse complement strand
GAAAACGATATTCTGATGCCGCATGGCGTTGATCCTTTTTCGTGTCCGAATGATTCGCTAAATCTTCCGAACCGAGTTGAATCAATGCCATGCGCCTTGTCCAGCCAAAACCAACCGGACAGCTGTGAATCCAAGCCGAGCGTGACGCCGGGGCGCACACTTTCAACCCCTTGACATCTTCAACCCTTGACATCGGCACAATTCCTGCTTGTTCATCGGCGTGATACTTCACGCGGTTCGGCCTTGGGCGCGGGCGGAAGTTTCAACGCAGCGGCATTTTCCGTTTCTGCCAAAATATGCGAAATACTTCTCGGGCTTTTGTTTGCCGCATTTTCGGACGGCGAACGGGCGCCCGCGTCGCCCGAAAATGCTGCCGTCGCGGGCGACCGCGCCGGGCAGGGGGTCTTCCATGGGCAAGGTAACGGGTTTCCTTGATATCGACAGGCGCTACGTGCCGGCCGTTGGTTGCGTGTAATCCATGTTCGTCGCGAGGGTTATGAACATGTCTTCACGGCCTTTTTCGACCGTAAGGCGGGACAACGACGATGAAAGCAACTTATGATGAGGAATCAGACGCCTTCTACGTCCGGTTCTCGAATTCGAAAATCATCGAGTCCGAAGAGGTTCGGCCGGGTTTGATTCTCGATTTCGACGAAACGGGGCGGATCGTCTCAATCGAGCTCCTCGATGCGCGCACCCAATTGCCGCCTGAAGCCTTGGCGGAAATCAAGGCCGCCTGACGGTCTCTTGTAGGCGAGAACAGGGGATTGACCGGCGGCGGCGCCTGGCGGCTTCATCAAGCCGTGTTCCAGGCGGCGCTTGATGGGCGCGGGCAAGCTCATCCCTTGACATCGGCACATTTCCTGCTTGTTCATCGGCGTCTTCTATGGGCATTTCCGCCACGGGCGCGGGGGGAAGCGCCCGCCATCGAGGAAGGCACCAGCAAACGCGGGCAACCGCGCCTCGCGGCGGTGGAATGGCACAATTGATGGCGCATGAGGATCCGGCCACGGATGCCATTGGGTGGGGGGGCAGGAGCGGATATGTATGCTGCGCTCAAGACCTTTTTGCAGCGGAGGAGAACCTTCTTGTTGGCCGAAGAACAACTGGGAATTTAGTTTCATATGGGTAAGGTAACGGGATTCCTTGAAATCGACCGGCGCGACCGGCGCTACGTGCCGGCGTCCGACCGGATTCGCAATTACAAGGAATTCATGATCCCGCTTTCCGAGGAAGCGACCAGGGATCAGGCGGCGCGCTGCATGGATTGCGGCATTCCGTTTTGCCACACCGGCTGTCCGGTCCACAATCAGATTCCCGATTGGAACGATCTCGTCTACCGCTCGGCTTGGGAAGAGGCCGCGCGAAACCTTCATTCGACGAATAATTTTCCGGAATTCACCGGCCGTCTGTGTCCGGCGCCTTGCGAAGCCGCTTGCACGCTGAACATCGACGACAGTCCGGTCACCATCAAAACCATCGAATGCGCGATCGTCGACCGCGCCTGGAGGAACGGCTGGATAAAACCTGAACCTGCCGAGGCGAAGACCGGCAAGAAGGTCGCCGTGGTCGGCTCTGGACCGGCGGGGCTTGCCTGCGCCCAGCAGCTGGCGAGGGCCGGGCACGACGTCCATCTCTACGAGAAAAACGCCAAGCCCGGCGGTTTGCTGCGCTATGGCATTCCCGATTTTAAGATGGAAAAACATCATATCGACCGTAGGGTCGTCCAAATGCAGGCGGAAGGCGTGCATTTCCACAATGGCGTGAATGCCGGAATCGATCTCGCCGCGGCGGACTTGCTCGAAGGCTTCGAGGCGATCGTTCTTGCGGGCGGCGCCGAAAAGCCGCGCGATCTGCCGGTTCCAGGCCGCGATCTTTCCGGCGTCCATTTCGCGATGGACTTTTTGCCGCAGCAAAACCGGCGCATCGCCAAGGAGCCGATCCATAGCAACGCGCCGATCCTTGCATCGGGATGCCATGTCGTCGTGATCGGCGGCGGCGATACGGGATCGGACTGCATCGGAACCGTGATCCGCCAAGGCGCGCTGTCCGTGACCCAGCTCGAAATCCTGCCGCGTCCGCCGGATAAGGAGAACAAGGGGCTCACCTGGCCGGACTGGCCCTTAAAAATGCGCACGTCGTCCTCGCAGGAAGAAGGCGCGGAACGGGATTTTTCGATTCTAACCAAGGAATTGCGCGGCGAGGATGGCGCCGTGAAAAAACTCGTCTGCGTGCGGCTCGACGCGAATTTTAAGGAAATTCCGGACAGCGCCTTCGAGCTCAGGGCCGATCTCGTGCTGCTTGCGATGGGCTTCGTTTCGCCGGAGCATGAGGGATTGCTGGAAGCTCTTGGCGTTGCATTCGATCGGCGCGAAAATGTCAAAGCCGACGAGAGAAATTATAAGACCTCGGTGGCAAAAGTTTTCGCCTGCGGCGACATGCGGCGCGGCCAGTCACTCATCGTCTGGGCGATAAGAGAGGGCCGCCAAGCCGCGCATGCCGTCGATACGTTTCTGATGGGTTCGACTGTTCTGCCGCGATAGGCCCGCCGAATTCGATGAATTTCACCTGCTGGAACGGCGCGCAGCCGGCGGCGCCGCATTTGTCCCGGGGCGGCTCCGCGCGGCCTTGCCTCGGCGCGACAATGGCTTAAATTGACCATGGACTGATCGGCCAGGCGGAAAGGCCGTGCGAGACCGGAAGCGATGCCGTTTGTTAGCTCTGTCGAGGTTACGGGCCGCAAGGCCGGCCATATCAAATTGCATGGGCCGGAGGCGTTCGCCGGAATGCGCCGGGCCGGACAGCTCGCTGCCGAGGTGCTCGACCTTCTGACCGGACATGTGCTGCCCGGGACCACAACCGAGGCTATCGACAAGCTCGTTTTCGATTTCGCGATGGCGCATGACGCTTATCCCGCGCCGCTCGACTATCGCGGTTACCGCAAATCGGTGTGCACCTCGATCAACCATGTGGTTTGCCACGGAATACCCGACGGCAAACCGCTCAAGGAAGGCGAGATTCTCAACATCGACGTGACCTTGATCCTCGATGGCTGGCACGGCGATTCGAGCCGGATGTATTTTGTTGGCGAAGTTCCCCGCCGGGCCGAGCGCCTCGTCGAAGTGACTTACGAGGCGCTGCTGCGCGGCATGGCCGCGGTGCGCCCTGGCGCGACGACCGGCGATATCGGCGCCGCGATCCAGGAATATGCCGAGGCCGAGCGCTGTTCCGTCGTGCGCGACTTTTGCGGGCATGGCCTGGGACGGCTGTTTCACGACGAGCCGAACATTCTCCATTACGGCCGGCGCGGCGAAGGCTCGCCGCTCAAACCCGGCATGTTATTCACCATCGAGCCGATGATCAATCTCGGCCGACCGCATGTAAAAATCCTTTCCGACGGATGGACGGCGGTGACCCGCGACCGCTCCTTGTCGGCGCAATTCGAACATTCAATCGGGGTGACAGAGACCGGCTATGAAGCGTTCACCCTTTCGCCGAAAGGTCTGCATCGTCCGCCCTATCGCGGCACTGGGCTAGCTCCCGCATGACGAAAGGGGAAACGGCGCCCGCCGCCAACCCGCCGCATTACCTCGGCCACCGGGAGCGGTTGCGCGACCGGTTCCGCAAAGCCGGCGCCGATGCCCTTGGCGACTATGAGCTGCTCGAACTCATACTTTTTCGCGCCATGCCGCGGCGGGACGTCAAGCCGCTGGCCAAGGCGCTCATCGCCCGCTTCGGCTCGTTCGCGGAGGTTGTGTCGGCGCGCGCCGAGCGTCTGCGGGAAATCGACGGGCTGGGCGAGGCCGCGATCGTCGAGCTCAAGATTATCGAGGCGGCGGCCAAGCGTCTCGCCAAATCCTCGATCGAAAAGCAGCCGTCGCTGTCGAGCTTTTCCGCGGTCGTCGACTACTGCCGCACCGCGATGGCGTTCCTCGACCACGAGGAATTTCGCGTGCTATTTTTGGACAAAAAGAATCATTTGATCGCCGACGAGATTCAGGGCGTCGGCACGGTCGACCATGCCCCGGTCTATCCCCGCGAGATCATGCGCCGCGCGCTCGAACTCGGCGCTTGCGCGATCATCCTGGTGCACAATCATCCCTCGGGCGATCCGCAGCCGTCAGTGGACGATATCAACCTCACCCGTCAGATCATCGCGGTGGGCAAGCCGCTAAATGTTGCCGTCCATGATCATTTGATCGTCGGCAAGTATGGCCACGCGAGCCTTAAAGGATTGCGGCTGATTTAGAACGTTTCGCGGCCAACGAGCGCCATGCGCTTTAGATTGTGAGTGCTTCAAGCCGCGCTGCTCACGATCTCAAGCTCTTCATTTCTGGCGCATGGCCGTTCCAAGAGTCCGCGACTTGTGGACGCTTTATACCAACGGCCTTTAATGCTGACGCGCCGTCATTGCGAGCGGAGCGAAGCAATCCAGAGGCCGTGGGCCGGCGCCTGGATTGCTTCGTCGCTTCGCTCCTCGCAAGGACGAGTCAATTCTTATGGCGGCTGGTATAAGTTTATTGAATCCGTACGTTTTTGCGCTACTTAGATGTTTGTACAAATATCGAATTTATAGCGGCATGATTAGGAGCAATCTGATGAATGAATTGTTTGGAAAAGTGGCTGTCGTATCCGGAGCGTCGAATGGAATTGGCGCCGCGATCGCAAAGGCCCTCGGAGCTGCCGGGGCATCGGTCGTCGTCAACTATGCCTCCAGCAAGGAGGGGGCGGACCGCGTTGTCGCGGCGATCGGCGGCAAGGGCGGCAAGGCGATTGCGGTCCATGCAAGCGTTGCCGAGGCAAAAGATGTGCAGCGGCTGTTCGAGGAGACGAAGAAAGCCTTCGGTGCGCTTGATGTGCTGGTGAACAACGCGGGAGTCTTTGCTTTCGTGCCGCTCGAGGCCGTGACGGAGACCGAGTTTCACCGGGAGTTCAA
>JBQTKC010000255.1:0-1753 GCA_052386575.1 Beijerinckiaceae bacterium | reverse complement strand
GGTTGCAGGCGCCTGTGGTCCGGGTGGCGCACCGCCGCTCGTGCCGGACGCCTGACGGCACTCATGGGCGGCAGCCTATTGTCAGAGGTCGTGATGGCGCTCAACGCGAGCGAGGACCGTGCTGCTGGGGTAATCCCAAAAGCCAAGTTGGAACGCTGGTGGCATTCGGATGACGCGGAAGTTCTCGGTGCCGTCTATACACTGCTAAGCGAGCCGGACGCAGCCACGAGAATCGATCCGCCCGTCGCCTTCGAAGAGCTGTCGACGTTCCTACAGGCGTACTTCGCACGTTGTTTGCGTCATGACCCGAAGGGGGAATGGGTCGACTCGCGCTACAGCGCGGGCTGGGACATCGTGCGCTGGTTCGTCGGTTGGTGGAACGACCCGAGTGTGCCGCGCACGGTGCTCGGTCGGTGGAAGGCCTGGCTTGAAGACCGGTACCGGTCTGCGGATCAGGCCGAAAGGCACGCCATCGAAACCGCAACGTTGGAACACTTGTTCGAGTCACGAGACGTGCGCGAGTATTTTGCCGATTGGCGTACCGATCCCATTCTGGGGCCGGCTTACGAGCGCTGCATCGAGGGTCCTGCTGGCTTCCTTACCGAGACGACACGCGAATAATCGGTGCCATTTTTAGTTAGTTGCACGCGCAGGATAGTTTGTCATCTGGCGCGCCAGTCCCTGAAGGAAGAAGCTGGGAGCGTGCGATTTGGCGGCGGCGGTAACATGAGTGCGGTGTCGGGAACGAGGTCGGCGCTAAAGGCTTGGTGCTGCGAGCCCGCAGGATAGTTGGACCCGGAACTCTACGAGCACCCTGAATTGTTGCCACGAGTGCGTTCGCACTCCGGAGCACGGTTAATAGATTTCGACAACGAGAGTTCCTCCCGGCGCTGCAGTTAACCCGGAGGGAAAGAGCGATGGACGTGATGTATCCGCGTTGCGCGGGGCTTGATGTGCACAAGGACAGCGTGTTTGCGCGGGTTCGGTGTGTGAGCGAACCGCGGCACGATGAAGTGGCGGAAGTAGGCCAGTTGGCGGATCGGCAAATCATTGCACTTGATCCACGGAGGGGTTGGGCAACGCATAAGATCGGCGGCGAAACAAGCCAAACCGTCGTGTGGCTGATCTTTGACGCGGATCGGCTGCAATCAGCGCAACTGGCATGGGCATACAAGCTAAAGCGAATGCACGAAGGCCCACCGACCGACCTGTGCAAATCGTAGTTGGCCTGACCTGAGTTTTCCGGACGCCTCGGATAGGCGTAGTGCTCTTTCTTTCAAGATCGGCTTAATGCAGTCGGCCGCGTTCGTCACAATTCAAGCGCGAAGTAGCGATCGCAACCGAAGTGGCCCGTGGCGCCGAGCGGCGCCTTCATGGGCCTGAAGCCCGCGCGCGCGTACAGACTCTGCGCGCTGTCCATGCCGATAAGCGTTTCGAGGTAGCAGATCCGGTAGCCGAAGCCGCGTGCTGCGCGCAGACAGTATTGAGCACCCCCCCCCAAGGGTCTGATCGACATTCGGAATCTCATCCGGTTTTGGGGAAGGCGTCCACGCTCGACCCAGCGCCCTTCTCCGGCGTTAGCTGTCTGAGCCGTCAGCCGTCTGAGCCGTTCCCTCGCACCGCGAGCGGAGCGAGCGCAGCAGCAGCGGCAGGTCGCGGCGCAGGCTCGAGCGTACGAGCCAGCGCGGGACGTAGAAGCGCGGCACGATGTGCACGCGGTACGTGAGGATCGTCGCGGCGGATTCGCCCTCGC
>JBQTKC010000254.1:0-5257 GCA_052386575.1 Beijerinckiaceae bacterium | reverse complement strand
TCTAGAAAGGAGGTGAACCAGCCAAAATTGCGCACATTCCAATCGTCTTGCGGAAGAACCTCGGGATCAATTCCATTGAACGATGTGACGCCAAGCACACTCATCGGCCGCCGCGTCTCGGTGTGGCAACTCACGCAGTCCGTGTTGAAGAAATGACTCTGACTGGTGTTCGCGATGCGTTCGACTACGTCGCGCGCCGGCTGACCCGTCAGCGCCCCACTTCCAAACAATTGCGCGGTCGAAACGCCATTTCTGTCTTTCGGCTCTAGCGGAAGCGACGGCGTCGCGCCGTTCCGGCACGTGATCTGATTGAGATTATTGGTCACAGGTTTGGGAAATATCTCAAGTGTGCCGCTCCGCTTGCTCAACATCTCCGCGGCGTGTATCCCGTCGAGCATCACTCCGGGCGCAGGAGTAAATTTGCCGTCCAGTGGCGATTTGAAGGTCGCTAGGAAAATCCATGGTTCAGGGCCTTCAAGGCCCATGATCGCCATTGAATTTAGCCTCTGACCCGAAAGATTGTTCTCCAGCACGCCCTTGAGCGCATCGCGCAGAGCTTTCTTTGTTTTGCCGCTGGCGAGACCTGGATGAACCCCGAGCGGACCGCCGGTTTCAATCTTTTCGCCAAAATCGCCCTCCGCCAATTTTTTCTTCAGATCGGCGAAATCGGATACGATTTTTTTGAACGCGTCGTCGTCGGCCTTGTTGCGCGGCAAACAGCCCTCCTGCGCCGCCGGGTCTTTTGTCGCGAGCGTGATGTTGAAGACGAAATGCCCGGCGATGTCGAATGGCTGGCCGCTATTGTCAATCGGCTGCACCACCAGGCGAAGCTGCGGCGTTCGTCCATAGTGCGCGATTATATCCTCCGAAGTCCCTGGCGCGGCAGGGTCGATGCGCAATGACGCGATGCGCCAGTTCTTTTTCTCCTTGGCTTCGAGCGGTAAACCGATGCGGAACTTGCGTAGCCCTTGTTCGATCTCGCTCGCGTTGCTTTCGGCGTTTTCGACATATTGATCGAATACGGCGTCGGAAACGAGCGGATTGCCGTCGCTCCCTTTGAGTTCGTCGATTGAAATCAGATTGGCCAGATCGCCCGTTCCCGCCGGGGCCGGGAAAAGCCATGAGACGTCATTCGCGGAGAGCGTATCGGCGGCGTTCGCGGCACTGGCGCCCGACATGCCCAGCACCACGGCGAAGATCGCCGGGGAAATTCTTCTTTCGCGCGCAAGCGATTGAATGGTCTCGATAATAAGCATTTGAGCCTCCCCCGATCGGCGAAAAATATTTTGTGCGCGATGCGCCAATACCGATCGACTCTCGCGTAAGCCGTCGTCCGTAAACCGGTATTCGCCAGATACCCAAGTAGCGCAACTTGGTAGCGCAACTTGGCGGTTCAAGCAAGGTCAAACGTCGCGGTCTAGCGGCGCCGCGGGAGCGGACACGGCGAGACCATCGCCAGAAACGGCTGGCGGCATAAACGGTGTGCAGAAATCAGGGGCGAATGCCGGCTTTCCATCGTTTGCTGAAATCCGAACTGACCCGTTACCACTTCATCGGATGAAGTGACCAAGCCAAATGCCAGCGGCTTCCGTGCTCGCCGTGCGCGGGCCAGCAACTTACTGCTTGCCTTTCACCGCTTCGATCAATTGCTTCAGGCTGAAGGGTTTCGGCAAAAAGCCGAAATCCTCGCCTTCGGGCAGGTTTTTGGCAAAAGCGTCCTCGGCATAGCCGGACACGAAAATGACCTTGGCCTTGACCCCGCGCTTGCGCAATTCGCCGAACATGGTCGGGCCATCCATTTCCGGCATCACGACGTCGGAAACGATGAGATCGATTTTTCCGCCATTTTGTTCGACGATTTGCAACGCCTCTAGCCCCGAGGCCGCCTGCAGCACGGTATAGCCGCGTGAGGCAAGCGCCCGCGCGCCGAAAGCCCGAACCGCCTCTTCGTCCTCGACGAGGAGGATGGTGCCATGGCCGGTGAGATCGGCGGGCGGCGCGGCCACCTGTTCGACGGAGCGAGATGCCTGGGTTTCATCTGGAACATACCGGGGCAGGAGAATCGTAAAAACCGTCCCCTTGCCAACCGTGCTCGAACAAAAAACATAGCCGCCGGTCTGTTTTACGATGCCATAAACCATGGCAAGGCCGAGACCGGTGCCCTTTCCGACGTCCTTGGTGGTAAAAAACGGTTCGAAGATTTTGTCCTTTACGTCCGGTGCGATGCCTTGGCCGAAATCCTCGACCTCGATTGCGACGTAATCGGTTGGAACTAGCGACGGCTCATTGAAATTGCCGCATTCGGCGGCGATGACATTGCGGGTCCGCAAGATGATCCTGCCGCCTTGCGGCATCGCGTCGCGTGCATTGACGATCAAATTAACAATGACATGCTCGAACTGGTTGACGTCGGCTTCGACGAGCCAGAGGTCGCGGCCGTGGCGCAGCTCGAGATCGATTTTTTCGCCGACAAGCCGGCGCAGCAGCATTTGCAGATCGGAGAGCACATCGCCCAATTGCAGGACCTGCGGCCGCAACGTTTGGCGGCGGGAGAAGGCCAAGAGCTGCCGCACGAGCGAGGCCGCGCGGTTGGCGTTTTGCTTAATTTGATTGATGTCCCGGAACGCCGGATCGGTCGGCCGGTGATTGGCGAGAAGCAGGTCGCAATAGCCGATGATCGCGGTCAGGACATTATTAAAGTCATGCGCCACGCCGCCGGCAAGCTGTCCGATCGCTTGCATTTTCTGGGATTGCGCGAAGTTGCTTTGCAAAGCCCGCTGTTCCGTGGTGTCGAGGGCGTAGATCGTCGCACCAGTCCCATCGCGTTCTTCCGCCGCCGCGAAGAACAGCCTCGCCGACCGCTCGCCTTCCCCGGCTAAGGCGGCATCGACCGGCGGGATAACGGGAGCCGACTGGAAGGCCGCGGCAATGGCGGCCTCGACGGCGCCGTGGTCGCGATCGAGGATACCGGCATAGATCGAACGCGCGGCGCCCTCGGGCTGCTCCAAGGCTTCCGGCATGAGGCGCGCGAAAGCAGCGTTCGAACGCGTGATCCGGCCATTCCTGTCGAGGACAGCGATCGCCATCGGCGTCGCATTGAATACCTGCGCGAAGCGCATTTCCGCCGCGCGCAAGTTCAGCGCCGGTTGCTCGCCAGGAGCGCGGTTGAGAACGAGCGTGCGCGACGGCAAAGGAAGGCCGTCCTGACCGAACACGATGCCATGGAGCAGACGCACGGGCAGGCATTGACCATTGCGGCATTTTAGGTCGATATCGAATTGCTCGGTTCGGATCTCGCCCGCGCCTCCATTGGCAGAAGCGGCGAGCGCGGCACCGCCGCTGGCGACGAAATCGGTCAGCTTGAGACTTTTTGTGCCGGCCTCCGCTGGGTCATACCCGAGCCAGGCGGCAAGAGTCGCGTTCATATAAGAAACATCACCGTTCCGGGCGCAGGAAAAAAATCCGGCTGGCGCGTGGTCCAAGAAATCGATTGCGTCCCGCAATTCCTGAAAAACCTCTTCCTGTTTTTCCAGTTCGTGCGTTACATCCGCGACGGACCACAGGCTGGCCTGCCTGGAGTTCGCCAATGCCAGCGGCCTGACCTTGATCTTGTACCAGCCGATTCCGCCGGCGCCGCCGAGTGGCGGAGACAAGCGCAATTCCTCGGCGGCGCTCTTGCCGTCGCGAGCCGCCTGGGCGAGCCGGTAGATGGCCTCGGAGATCTCTGGGGATCCGGAAAAGAGCCGCTCCACCGTGCGCAGGCCGGCAAGGCCGCGTGCATCCGCCAAGGCCAAATAGGCGGCGTTCGCGTAAACGATATTGCCGCCGGCACCAGTCACGATCAGCCCTTCGGTATTGCCATCACAGACGAGCTTGGTGACGTCGTTGTTCAGCACTTGCCCGGATATTGGAAGGAGGCCCGCGGCAACCGCGAAGCAAGCGCAAATACCGGCAACCGCGAAAAGGCCGAGCAGCAAGATTGCGAAAACGGTGCCTTCCTCATTGGGCAGCAAGGACGTAGCCGCGATGGCGCCCGCTATAAGCGTGGCAAATGCCAAGATCAACGCTGGATTGGCTGCGTATCCGAGTGGATGGAGGGGGACGGGCTGCTCGCTCATGACGTTTCACCCGGGGCAGGCGAAGCAACCGTATTTGATCTCATGGCCAACACGGCGGCTCCGCCGGGGCTCCGCTGGGCTTGGACGCGCAATAAAGCCATGTCTTGCCGCGAGACGGCATTTTCGCGCATCCGCCGCCAAATTGTCCGACTTAAGCTTGGTGAACAAGCCGGGCCTTGCCGATGAACTTCGCCCATTTTGGCGCGTTGATGCACATAAAGCAAAAACGAAAACGAATTGTCCTCTCGGTCCTCTCGCGCCGAGCTGATCGGCATGGACAAATTAATGCGATCTTTGGGCAAGTTCCTAGCCATTGCGATCGTCTCAATGTTAGCTTCCCGCGCAACCTTCGCGCAAATCTCTAATCCCGAAAATGGGCCGCTGCCGCCAAATCCGCCCCCTAGCTGGATCGCGCAAGGCCGTTCCGTCCAGGAATCGGACCGGTTCCGCCATGGGTAATCCGGTACCCGCGGCCGCTTTGGGTCTCGGCGCCGATCCCGCCTAGCCAAGACGGTAGCGCGGTCCGTTGAGGGAATCGAAATTTTTCAATTAATTTTGAAGAATGTCGTTAATATTTGTTAGTCAGCGTCGACATGGCGGTTTGGAAAATGCTACACTAAACAACAAACGCCCGTCGCCCCTTTTTCTCGAATGAGACATTAGATGCCAGGCTTGACCGAAAATTTTTTCGCAACCAAGGGCTTCGCCTATGCCGCCGCGGCGATCGCCTTCCTCGCCGCCGCTCTCCTGTTGACCCTTATTTTCCGGCTTACCTTCGGACGCCGGCTCCGGTTGCCTCGCAATGGACGGGCCCGGCCGCCGCGGCTTGGGACCGTCGATGCCTTCAACCTCGACCACCAGCGCCAGCTCGTCATTGTTCGACGCGACAATGTCGAACATCTTTTGATGATCGGGGGACCGAACGACCTCGTGATCGAATCGGAAATTATCCGCGCCGAGAGCCGCGAGCCGCGCGACTTTCGAGAGGGGAGAATTCGCGGCAAGGAGCGGCGCGAGAGAGAATTGCCCGACCCGGCGGCGGGAGGATCTTGGCCGCCGTCGACGGAAACACAGCCGCCGGATGCTCCGCCGCGCAAAACGCCGTTTCCGCCCGCCGCCGGGCCGGAGCAGGAGATCGG
>JBQTKC010000253.1:0-5966 GCA_052386575.1 Beijerinckiaceae bacterium | reverse complement strand
GTTGGAGAAGCCGATCATATGCAATGGAAGCGACGGGCCGATGCGCCGTCGCGCCTCTCTGACAGCGAGCCGCGTCGCCGCCATCCAGTCTTGCCACTCGACGTCGGTCAATGCGCCCGGAACGGTGCCGTGCGCCGGCAGCCTGATCGCGAGCGATACAAAGCCGTGTTCGCGATAGCGCCGGGCGATATGGCGCAAACTATAAGGAGAATCCGTCAGCCCATGCAAAAACACCACGGCCCCCGCCGGCGCTCCATCGGGCTCGAGCACATAGGATCTGTTCCAGTCTTGCGAAAAGCCTTCCGGATAGATGGGGCTGCCCTCGAAATAGCGATTGACAGGAATGCGCTCACCCGGATCGAGCTTTTGGCTGACTTCATGCTTCACCTCCGCGAAAATCGTGTCTTCCGCCTTGAGATAATCAATCCAATTGCCGCCATCGATGGCTTTGGCCTTCAACTCGTGTGGCACGAATGTGTGCCACGGCTCGAGAGGGGCGCCGCGTTGCGAAAGGTAGACGCGGACCGCGAACAATGTCACGATGACCACGGCGAGCAGCAGCGCGGTCCGCTTTAGGAGCTTCATCAGCCGACCACGCACGGTCCCGATTCTCCTTTTCTATCGCGGACACTGATGTTCTCAGCTAGATCCGCCTGCAATCCGTAATGCGAATCACCGATTAAAATCTGGAGTTCTGACGCGATGTACAACTCAACGTGAAAGGGGAAGAGTCGGCTCGCGAGTTCTTCGCGAAGCCAAGCGTCAAAGTTTTGCCTGAGCCTTCAGCAGGGCCTCGGCCGATGCCGGCTCGGCTTCGCCCAAGCGCACCCGGTAGACGCTGAGATTTTCGAGCACCCGCTGGACGTAGTTGCGCGTTTCGGTGAAGGGAATCCGCTCGATCCAATCGATCGGATCGACACCAGGTTTGCGAGGATCGCCATAGGCGTCGATCCACTCCTTGACTCTCTTGCCGCCGGCATTATAGGCGGCGAAGGTCAGGATATACGAGCCCTTCTGCTCGGCCAAAAGCTCGCCGAGATGGCGTGCCGCGAGCTGGGCATTGAATGCCGCGTCGTTGATGAGTCGCTTTGGGTCGAAGGCAACGCCTGCGCGATCCGCTGTCCGTTTCGCGGTCGACAGAATCATCTGCATCAAACCTTTGGCTCCGGCCGGCGAGACGGCGGACGGCTCGAATGCGCTTTCCTGCCGCGCGACCGAATAGACCACCGGCGGCGCGGCGGAATTTTGCAAAGGCACGAAGGCGGGCACGCCGTAGTCCGGGAAGGCCAGCGCATCGATTGGCATGCCGCGCTGGCTTATGATCTTGCCGAATTTAAGCGAAAGGTGCGCGTCGCGCTGCTCTGCAACGAGGCTCGCCAGGGCCGCCACTTGCGGCTCGTCGGCAAGGTGACGCGCCGCTTCGATGACGAGCGGAGCCGCCAAATCCTTTTGGCCCGCGCCATAAAGCAGTTCGATCACCTTGATCGCGTCTTCACGGCCGTCGCCCTTCGCCTCGTTGGAGATCGAGCGGATCGGCAGCGCTGTCAGCCCAAGCTTTCCGCGCGCGAGCTGGCCATAATAGGTTGCCGGATGGACCGCCGCCTGCTCGTAGAACGCGCGGGCCATTGTCGCGGCGCCGTCCGCCAACGCCGCCTCCGCGGCGCGGCCCTGCCAATAAGCCGCTCGCGCCCGCGACATTGGGGTTGCGGCGAGCTTGGCTATGGTGTCGAAATGCGCGGCGGCGTGCGCCGGGTCGTTTAGGAAGCGCAGCGCGATCCAGCCGGCGTGAAAATCGGCCTCGATCCGCATTTCGCGCGACATCGCGGAATGTTCGGCGCATATTTTATAGGCGGTCACCGCGTCGTTTTGATCGAGGAGTTTTCTGGCTAAAAGCCGGCGTTCGATCCACCATGCGTCGCCGTCGACGAGAAGCGAGGGATCGCGCGGGGCAGCAAGCACGACGCCGGCCGCCGCGCGAATCTTGCCGGCGTGGCGAAGTTTGTGGATCTGCGCGAATAGAAAGCCCGGGTCGGTGCGAAGGGCCAAGGGAACCGCGGCGAGAAGCTTGTCGCTTGGCCCTTCCGTGGCCACGGCGGCGCGCGCCTTGGCGAGCGCCAGAACATCGGGCCCCGCCAAGGCGGCGGCGCGAAAAGCCCCAGCGAATTGCTCCTTGTAGAGCAAACGATCGGCGCGAAATTTATGGTCGGCTCTGTCCAAATAGGCGTTAAAATCCGTTTTCACCTTCGCTTCGAGCTGAGGGTTGAGGCCGGTTTCGCGCCATACCGCGCGAGCCAGGGCGGCCGCCTCGCTCGTCTTGCCGTCGCCAGTCAAAACTCGCGCGAGAGCGAGCTTGCCTGCCGCGGTCTCGGGATCCGTGCCGCTGAAAAACGTCTTGATAAGCGCGCTGCTTTTGCGATCGCCGAAAAGGGCTTCCTCGCTCTTCTTCCTCAGCCAGTCGAGCGCGGGCCAGGAGGGATGCGCTTGCATGAAGGCCTGCAACCGCTCGAAGCCGGTTTCTCGCGGAAAGCTCCGCAGCGCGATCCATTCGAGGGCCGTTTTGACAATTTTGTCTTTTGCCGCCGCCGCCGCGATGTCGCCACCCGCAAGGTCGCCATTCTTATAAAACGTGATCGCCTCGGCAAGTCCGGTCAGGTCGCGTTCTGGTTGCGGCGCGACGACCGGCGGGAACACGGAAGCTTGCGGCGCCGCGTTGGCGGCCGGCTCGGCGGACGGAGGTCCCTTGGAATCGTGCTCTGGAGCAAGAGGGGGGGAAAAGGACGGCGGCTTCTCGCGGTGACTCGCTACAAACAACATGTGTTGCCCCACGGTCCATCCCGCGGCGAGTGCGCAAATCGCTGCTGCGCCGAGTCCTGGGATGCGCCCGAAACGAAATTGCCTTGCGAGCATGGTTTATCCAATCCTACAAAGCGGACCCGAAACGGATGAATTTGAACCATTCCCTCTTTATAAATCGCAAACGACGCCTCTCCGGGACGAAGCCGCCATGACATTTGGAAAGCTCAGGCCATAGCGGAATTGGCGGTCCGGTCTCGAAAAAAGAGGCCTTTCCCGGAGCCAATTGAGAGTCTATGTCTCGTCTTGCCTGCAAGCTTTGCGTTTGTTTTCGCTGGCGTGTGTCGCTTGGATAAAGCCCGCGAATTACGGCGTCACTTGGGCGGAATTTCGGAAAGGCAAAACTGTGGCATTTGGGAGACAGACGGCTTTTAAGGGTTCGATCACCGCGCTTGTCACGCCATTTCACGATGGGCGTTTCGACGAGGATCGTTTCCGCGCCTTCGTCGATTGGCAGATCGTCAACGGCACGCATGGTCTCGTGCCGGTTGGAACGACGGGGGAAAGTCCCACCCTGTCGCACGAGGAGCACCGTGCAGTCATCGCGGCCTGCGTGAGCGAGGCCAAGGGGAGGGTTCCAGTCATCGCCGGGACGGGGTCGAACAACACGGAGGAAGCGATCGAACTTGCGCGGTTCGCGGAAGGCGCCGGCGCCGACGGGCTGCTCATCGTCACACCCTATTACAACAAGCCGTCGCAAGAGGGTCTGTTTCGCCATTTCAAGGCGGTCAACGATACCGTGGGCATTCCGATCGTCATCTACAATATTCCGCCGCGTTCGGCCGTCGATATGTCGATCGACACCATGAAGCGGCTTTACGAATTGAGGAATATCGCGGGCGTCAAGGACGCGACCGGCAATCTCGCCCGCACGGCGCTGCAGCGCCAGGCGCTCGGACCCGATTTCATCCAGCTATCTGGCGAAGACATGACGGCTCTTGGCGTTATGGCGCATGGCGGCCATGGCTGCGTTTCGGTGACCTCCAATGTCGCGCCAGCACTTTGTGCGACGATGCAGGACGCGTGTCTGGCCGGCGATTTTCCGGCGGCCTTAAAACTGCAAGATCGCTTGACCCCGCTGCATGCGGCCTTGTTCGTCGAACCAAGTCCAGCTGGGCCCAAATATGCGCTTAGCATGCTTGGCAAAATTTCCGGCGAAATACGGCTCCCGATGCTGCCGGCGTCGGAGACGGCGCAGGCCGCGATCAAGGCGGCGATGATCCATGCGGGGCTCATTCATGCCTGACAAAGCGAAATCGCGCGGGGGTCCTTGAGTGGCGGCCAAGCCAGAACGCCCGCGAAAAATCGCCGCTGACAACCGGCGGGCACGATACGATTATCAAATCGGCGAGATTTTCGAGGCTGGCCTGATGCTCACGGGTACGGAGGTGAAATCGCTGCGCACCGGCAAGGCCACCATCGCGGAAAGCTACGCGAGCGTCGACCGGTCCGGCGAAATCTTTCTCGTCAATGCGAATATCCCGGAATATCTTCAAGCCAACCGCTTCAACCACGAGCCAAAACGGCCGCGAAAACTGCTTTTGAAATCGCGCGAGATCGCCAAGCTTGCGCAGGGCACCGAACGCCAGGGAATGACGATCGTGCCGCTAAGAATTTATTTCAACGAAAAGGGCAGGGCAAAAATTGAAATCGCGCTCGCCCGCGGCAAACAACTGCACGACAAGCGCGAGACGGAAAAGGCGCGCGACTGGAACCGCGAAAAGGGCCGGCTTCTCAGAGAGAAGGGATGATCGCGCCGCCTGCCACCAAAATCATTGACCGGATTCCTTCCTCCACGGATTGACGACAGTGACGTTGCACCCCTCGAAATCCGCGGCATTGCGGGTGACGATACTCGCCTTCCGCCAGAGGGCCACTGCGGCGATCATGAGATCGACCGCCGCAATTGGCCTTCCAGCCCGCCTACGGGCAGCGAAGACTTCCGCATAGGCAATCGCCGCCTCCTCATCGAAGGGAATCACGCGGCCGTCGAAATCCTCCGAAAACATGGCTCGCGCCGCGGCCTCAAGGCCGGGACGGCGGCGGCCTTCCGGCATGATCGCGATGCTTGAGAGGAACTCCGCCTAGCAGATGGAAGTTGTGAACAGCAGCTCCGCGGGCTGTCCGTTGACAAAAACCACCACCTCCGGCGCCGGATTTGGGGCCATCATGGCGGAAAGGATATTGGTATCCAGGATGAACATCAGCCGAAGCGGGGCGGCTCGCGCGCCTGCCCGCATAGGGGCACGCGAAGGAGCTGTCGCCCCGGCAGCGGGCAAGCACGTCATGTTTGGGGAGGCGTATAAGTGATCTGGCAATTCCTCGAGGCAAAGCTGCTCGAGCTGCACATCGCGATCGCGCCAATGCTGCTGGGAGTGGCGAGGCGCTGCTCACCGATCTTGGCATATTAGCGCTGGGTTACCGTGTCGCGGAGCATTGCCGTACCGAGGCAGCAACGCATTTCGCGATCGCCCGCAATTGAGGTTGGCGCACTATGCTCATTGTCCTGGAAGTCGTTTCCTGCGCGCTCACTGCCGTAGCCATGGCACTTAGTTTGGCGCATGCGCTGGAGTATCCCGGCAAATTTCGTCTGCCGCGGGAGACTTATCTGGCGGTTCAGACGATCTATTACCCCGGGTTCACGATCGGGGGAGCGGCGGAGCCGCTGGCCATCGCTGCCCTTGCAGGACTGCTTGCCATGACGGCCGTCGGTACCACGCAGTTCTAGCTCACCACGTTAGCGATTGTCGCCGCGATTTCAGTTCAGCTCATCTACTGGATTCAGACTGCCCCAGTGAACAAGGCGTGGGTCAGACCCGTTGCCCTTACACCGCAGCCCAACGGTTTTTCGGTGCGGCTGGCGAGCCTTCCTCGGAAGCCGAATGGCACAGCCTTCGAAGCCGCTGGGAATGGTCGCATATCTACCGTTCGGTGTTGGCCGCCATTGCCTTCGTGCTGACGGTCGTGCGCACGGCCTTGTAGCGGTTAGAGCATTTTCATGATGGGCGGCGATAACCCGAATTGGCGAGGTAATTTGCGCCCTCCTTTGGTGTGAACTCCGCGAGCGCTTGAGCGATGGCTTCGATGAGGGCATCAAATGTTCCCGCGGCAGC
>JBQTKC010000252.1:0-1691 GCA_052386575.1 Beijerinckiaceae bacterium | reverse complement strand
AGGCGTGGTACAAAGCGGGCGATCTTGTGTTCCGTCACGGGCCGACAGAAACATTCCGCATCTGGGGCGTACCGCGGCCCGAGACGTTCCGCCAGACCTGCCTAAAAGCGCAGCTATCGTTCGTCGGCGTGCAACACGCCCGCGCGATTGGCGCGGCGGTTTGATTATCGGGCGCCATGGCCACGCAATTCTGTGCGTTGCTTCCCATGAAGCTCACATGCCCACGCAGGGCTCGCATAACGATGCGGCGTGGCCATGCTTGTAGCGCCTTTGAGCCGAGTACGAAATCCGCGAGCGTGGGCATGGCACCCATGCAAGCAGTGGCACACGATCGGCTAACTATCGCCCGGTTCTGTCGCGGCTTCTTCGCGCAAGCTATGACCGAGGGCCACGCGGAGCTCCTTGCCGTCGGTCGTTTGCAGCACCACCGCGCGGCGGCTGATGGCCTTGACTTCGCCCTCGAGGTCGCCGACCTTCAGCGTGTCGCCCTCGTATAATCGCAACGACTCGTTCGTCGTACGGACGTGGATCCACGCCTGCAGGCGCGGGCCCGATTGAATGATGCCAGTGACGTAGGCGTGTTTGGCCTCATCGAACTTCGGCGGCGCGGGACGCGCAATCGGCGGCTGTCCAGGCGGGCGAGGCGGTGTGTACACAGTAAACATGCTGCGCTCGCCGAGGCTCTTCTTGTATTCCTCGACGCTCGCCAGCTTCAACCGCTTTGATTCGCCATCCGGCAGCTTGTCGCTATGCGTTGCTCCGGGAAGCATCAGGGCTTCCACCGCGAGAGACACCGCAAGCTCCGGCGAGCCGGCTGTCGAACGCAAGTCCAGCCGCGTAATTTGGTGCAACTGATCGCCGCGATAAAACGCGTGCAAGAACGCGGCGACCGCCGAGATTTGCCCGCGGGCCTCAAAATCGTAACCGATCGACCGGAACGCCGTGGAGGGCGTGGTGCGGGCATTGATGTTGATGTCGTCGACCGCGAGCCCCGCCTCGAGCGCACGAGCCAATAGCCAGGACCGATAGAGCGAAAGCGCGACGTCGCGATTGGTGGGCAGTGATTTTTCCTGCCACGCGGCAAGGCGCTTCATCGCGTCGCGTCCCTTGAGCAACTTGAATTCCGCATCACGCAGGTCGGCTTTCGCCTCCAATAACTCCGAACGCTTCTCGTCGAGCGACTTGTTGAACTCCCCCCAGGCATAGCGCGCAGCAAAGAGTACGACGATCAGGAACACGAGAGCAGCCAGGATCTTTTCACGGGTGGTCATCGCTCAACCTCCCCTGCGGGCGGCGGCACGACGCCAACGTTCAAGTCGAATGACGTTCCATATCCCGGCAGGCTGCTATCCTGCTTGAGGTTGCCGGGCGCGACTTGATGCCGTTCGTCGCGCAGGCGGTGCTCCAGTGCGGCAAAGGCGGCCTCGTTCTTGGCGACGGCCTTCAAATCGATGCGGCCAGCCACTGGATCGTTGGCCGGCGGCCGATACATCGTGAGCTGCGTGGCGACGATGTCGGTTGACGCCGAAAATCCTTTGGAGCTTTGCGGTTCTGGGCGCAAGCGCCGGCTCAGCGTTTCCAGGCCGTCCAGCCAAGTGACGTCGGTCGCCAGCCAGCGCTCGACGGAAGTAGCCTCGGCGGTCACTTTTTCGGCTTGAGCCACCATCGGCGTGCGATCGTCGATTTGCTTC
>JBQTKC010000251.1:0-2484 GCA_052386575.1 Beijerinckiaceae bacterium | reverse complement strand
GGGCAGGGCGGCTACACTGCGCGCCGGCTCCGAACACATCACCTCCTTAGCAGGTTCCGGGGCGCAATTCGCGGCCACCGCGCGGCCGGGTGGTCTCTCCCCTGCCGAGCCGTCGCCGTCCGCGCGCCCTACCCTTGCTGCGGCTGGAGCTTTAGGCGCTCACATACTGTATGTTGAACAAAATCACTACGGGAACATGACCGGTCCCTTCTCCCTGCGGGAGAAGGTATAGGATGAGGGAAATCAATCAAGAGGCGTGCATCGACATAGATCCCCTCACCCTAGCCCTACCCAGGAACCTGCGTAGGGCTAGGTAATGCGGGGATGAGTTTAAGGCCATGTTTGCGAGCGAGTTTGTGCAAGAGGCGTTGTTCGGTTTCACGCACCCGGGCTTCGTATTTCTTGAGGCCGTGCTCGACGTAGGCGACGCCGTGAACCATGACCTGCCAGAACAGCGCGGCGAGTTTGCGTGCCAGCGCTTTATTCGCCACCAGGCCACCGCGCCGGGCCTTGAGCCGACGGTAGAACCCACCGAGCGCCTTGTCCACGGTGTTGGCCAAGCTGCGGGCCATCGTACAGAACGGCCGCCCGACCCGATTGGAGTGGCGCGCTTCATGGCCGCGGCGCTTGCCGCTTTGCCGGCTGCCGGGGGCGAGGCCGGTCCAGGCGGTGAAGTGCTTTTCGGTAGGCCAACGGGTCAGATCGGTACCGACTTCGCCGATCAGTTGCAAGAGCGAGTAGTCCGCCAGGCCCGGAAGGCGGGTCGCATCTCGTCCCCCGCAGAGCCCCACCAACATCCGGTGCAACCCCTCGATGCGCGGGGTGTTCTGCCCGCCCGGCTTGGGCGGAGAAGGTGCGGGGGCGTTAGGGTCATCTGGCCCGGCCATCTCACGCAAAACCTCCTCGATAGCCTCATCGCACTCCTGGAGGCGCGCCTGGTAGAACTCCCAGCCGGCCAGGGCTTGGCGCAGGGCAAACAGATGCTCGGCTCGCCAGGTGCCGCGCAGCGATTCGCGCACCCGCTCGGCTTTCCTTTTCTGGATCTGCACATCACACAGCAACAGCAAACGTCCGGGATCGCGCTCGCCCGAGAGGACCGCCCGAATCACCGCCAAGCCGCTCGTGCCGGTCAGGGAGCTGATCACGTCGTGCAGCTTGACGTTCATCCGCTCCAGCGCCTTCTGCATGTGCTGCACATGGGATGCCCCCATCGTGATATGGTCTTGCCGCAGGCGCAGATAGTCCTGCAAGCGGCGAATGTCCGCGGGGGGCACAAACCCCGTACGCAACAGACCGTGCGCATGCAGCGTCGCGAGCCACTGACAGTCGGCCATGTCGGTCTTGCGGCCCGGAAGATTCTTCACGTGCCGGCCATTGACCACCAAGACCTCAATGCCGGCCCCCTCCAGCACCTCGTACAAACACAGCCAGTACACCCCCGTGGCCTCCACTGCCACCGAACGCACCCCTTGGGCTTGCAGCCAATTACGCAACTCATAGAGCTCTTTCGTCATCGTGCCAAACACCTTGGGGCTGTCACCGGCTATCGAGACATGCAGAGCTTCGCTACCGACATCAATGCCAGTCGCCTTGAGATCAAGTATAGGCAGGGCTTTCATCGCATATCCTCCTCGTTGGGATCGTCGTGCCCAAAGCCGACGTGCCCGGCGGGCTCCCAAGGAGACAAACCTACCCAGCGGGAAGCAACGCTCACCAAACAATCCAGGAGTCGCCCACCGGAGCCAATCTCTCCCACGGGCAGCAACCGCCCACCAGAGGGCAGGGCGGCTACACTGCGCGCCGGCTCCGAACACATCACCACCTTAGCAGGTTCCGGGGCGCAATTCGCGGCCACCGCGCGGCCGGGTGGTCTCTCCTGGAGGGAGAGGGAGAAAAGACGATGCCTATTGCGGCAGGACAGGGACCTTGACGATGTACCCGACATTTCAAATATCTTTGGCTAGAGCTTGGGAATAAACCTGCTCCGCGTCACGATAGCTGCGTTGCGCGGTGCTCGCTCGTCGACTATCGTCAAAGCTCACCTGCCGCAATGGAGCGCAGCGGAATTGCGGTCAGGTGCAGCGCCTTAGCCGGTAAACGGATGTAAACCTACTCTGCTAGACTGGTCTTATATCTATCCTTACCAGAAATAAAGTACGTTCTGAAAAACTGCGTAATCTCCGAGAAAACAAATTGGAATCTCGGTAATGAAAAAGGCGCACGTTGCTCGTTAATTAACTAATACGGCTCCCCATCCTGGTGATTCTGGTGACTCTCCTATAGGAGCTACAACATCCCAGAAAACGTTATATGCTGTTTTGAGAAGGTTGTTCAGCTTAGAATCAATAGGGTTGGACTCCAAACTGATTTGGCCCTAATAAAGTTCAAGATCATGCATAAACGTAGCAACACCAATGAGGAAAATATTAACACATTCTTTTCCATACGCATCCGGATTATCTAGCTTTAATGGCGGAATGAAAA
>JBQTKC010000250.1:0-3844 GCA_052386575.1 Beijerinckiaceae bacterium | reverse complement strand
GCCTCGGCCTCATTGAAGCGATGTCGTGAAAATCGGCTATGATTCCTGGGATGCCACGCATCCGAGGCGCGCGCGCCTCGGCCTCATTGAAGCCGTTGTAGCCGACGTCGTTCGCGAGAGCGTACCGGAACGCATCCGAGGCGCGCGCGCCTCGGCCTCATTGAAGCTCGTGCGAGCTAGGCCAAGGATTGTGGGCCGAGTTCGTGTGATCAGAAGGATGCAGACATCGCCAGCGCGAACGCCTTGTGCCCGGACCATGGAACCCCCCGTAGCGCAAGATCAAACCCTCCAAACCGGTCTCCCAAGTGACCGCGGATTCCAAATGGCGGATCGCTTCAAGCGTGCGGCGAAACACGTCCGGCGGATTTAGATCGAGCGGGTCCTCCTCGGTCTTTACCGGCCCTCCCACACGTGCGTAGGTCCAACCCGCAAAGCTTCGCGCGACGAACCGTCGTACACCGGCCGCGCGCGCGGCGGCCAGCAAATGATCCGTGCCCTCCTGCCGCAACCGGTTGGTCGCGGCGAATCCCCGATCGAAATTGCGCAGATCGACCTTTTCGATGGACGTGAGCTCGTGCACGACGATTTCCGGTTTCTGTTGCCGCACCGCGTTCATCACGGCGGCCGGATCAAGCGCGCCGGCGACGACTGGCTCGGCGCCCATGCTCCGCAAAAGGTTTGCCTTGGCAGGAGAGCGCGTCAATCCGGCAACCTCATGCCCCGCCGCCGTCAACAGTGGGACAAGTTTGCGGCCAAGGGCTCCAGTTGCTCCCGCGACAAAAATTTTCATGGCACCGAACGGCCTGGAAAATAGCTAAAAACCTAACGGCAGCGGCCGGGCATGGTTCCGCCGGGCCGTCCGATTCCCTGACAGAAAAAATTTCGCCGCGCGGCTCTCCAATTCGCGATGGATCAGGCGTCTGCATTCCGCGATAATGGGCCACAATTCTAGCACCCCGGCTGCCAGTGGAATTTGTTGCCCATCATGGTCAAGGTTCATACAGGAACAAGCCTTCTGGGCCGCGCGGCCGAAGCGCCGCGAACGCCCGGCGAGGCGACGCTGGAGAGGGTGGCAAATCCGCATCCGGGCGAAAATTATATCGCCCGCTTCACCGCGCCGGAATTTACTGTTCTTTGTCCAATCACCGGCCAGCCGGATTTCGCCCTGCTCGTGATCGACTATCTGCCCGGCAGCTGGCTTGTCGAATCGAAATCCCTAAAACTCTATCTTACGTCGTTTCGCAATCACGGCGCTTTCCACGAGGACTGCACGCTTAGGATCGGCAAGGATCTCGCTCTTTGCCTGGAGCCGCGCTGGCTGCGGATCGGCGGCTATTGGTTTCCGCGCGGGGGCATCCCGATTGACGTGTTTTGGGCAACAGGAGAGCTGCCCGCCGGCACCTGGGTGCCGGATCAAGGGGTGCCGCCTTACCGCGGGAGGGGGTAGGGCTAGTTGCCGCACCGCTTCGAGAACGCGGCCGTCAATTTGCTTTGAAAGGAGGCGATCATGCTCATCGGCCAGATGCTGAGTGAAACGCGAAAAAAAGCGCCCGGCACGCTCGCGCTGTGGTTCAACGAAAGGAGTTGGACCTATGCCGAGCTAGATGATGCCACGGATCGGATCGCGGCCGCGCTTTTGGCTGCCGGCGTTCAAGCCGGAGACCGCGTGGCTCTCTTCCTGCCAAATTGCCCGGAACTGATCCTCGGCTACTTTGCCTGCTTTAAAATCGGGGCCATCACCGTGCCGCTCAATTACCGCTATCGGCAAGCGGAAGCGCGGTATGCCATCGAGCACTCAGGCTCGACGACCTTGATGGTCCATCAAGGGCTTGCGGCAGAAGTTGAATCGCTGCCCCTGAGGGCCCTTGGCGTGGCCCGCAGTTACTTGGCGGGCGCTGAGGTACCTTGGCCGGGCTTTGTTCCCTTCTACGATCTGCTTGCTGGTCCGCCAAGCACTCTCCCGGCCCCGGCCTTTGGCGAACAGCAGCTTGCGGTGATCCTTTACACCTCTGGCACCACCGCCAAGCCGAAAGGTGTGATGTACTCGCACTCCACCTTGTGGCAGAACTGTGCCATCCAAAGCACCACTTTCGAGTTCACCTCCGCTGACGTCCATTTGATCTCAACGGCTGCTTGCCATGCAGCGGCGTTCACCGGACAACTGCTCCCGAAC
Organism: Beijerinckiaceae bacterium; assembly: GCA_052386575.1. Classification (GTDB taxonomy): domain Bacteria; phylum Pseudomonadota; class Alphaproteobacteria; order Rhizobiales; family Beijerinckiaceae; genus Methylocapsa. Next base: position 1,671 of record JBQTKC010000250.1, on the reverse strand, counting down.
GTCTATGTTGGCGGAACCATCGTGCTGACCCATTTGCCCAGCCCCGAGCACGTGGTGCGCGCCATGGAGAGACACCGCGTCACGCGGGGCCAGATGCTGCCTGCTCCGCTGGAGGACCTGGCGGAGTACCTGGAACATCATCCAGAGGCAGACCTGGGCAGTTGGCGCAGTTGCACCGCCGGAGGAGATGCGGTGCCTTTGGATCTGCACCGCCGCTTTCGCCAGGTGGCCGGCTTTGACCTTACCGAGCTGTGCGGCATGACCGAGGCCCTGAGCTACGTTACCAACCCGCCGTTCGGCGAAAAGCGTCTGGGCTCGATCGGCAAGCCAGTGGCGCGGACCCGGCTCCGTTTGGTGGACGAGCAAGGAGGTGAGGCGGCAGTTGGCCAGATCGGCGAAATCCTCGTGCAGACGCCTGCAATGATGATCGGCTACTGGAATGACCCCGCGGCGACGGCGGCCGCCCTGCGCGATGGGTGGCTGTACACCGGCGATCTGGGGCGCCGTGATAAAGACGGCTTTTACTGGTTTGTGGGCCGCAAGAAGGAGATCATTATCCGTGGCGGCTCAAACATCTCACCCTTGGAGATCGAGGAAGCGATCGACGCCCATCCGAGCGTGCACCTGAGCTGCGTGGTGGGGTTTCCGGACAAGCACTTTGGCCAGATTGTAGCCGCCTTCGTCGTGCTGCGCGACGATGTCTCGTCGCGACCAACGGTGGATGAGCTTCGGCGGTTTGTGGCTGATCGGATAGCTGCCTACAAAGTTCCCGAGCGGATCACATTCGTGGACGAATTACCGCTCAACCCAACCGGCAAAGTGGACCGCAAGGCTCTGCAGGCTCACGTGCGGCAATAATGGTGTTCTTCGATCAAGCCTTCTTGGCCGCGCGGTCGAAGCGCCGCGAACGCCCGGTGTGGCGACGCTGGAGAGGGTGCCAAATCCGCATCAGGGCGAGAATTATATCGCCCGCTTCACCGCGCCGGAATTTACTGTTCTTTGTCCGGTCATGATCGACTATCTGCCCGGCAGCAGGGTGCCCGATCAAGGCGTGCCGCCCTATCGCGGCAGGGGCTGATGCATCCCATCACCGGCGCACCCGGCGTCAACGTGAAAACCGGCCTTCCTGCCGGCAGCGCGAAGGCCGTTGTTCCATCGCCGCCATAAGTCGTCCCCAGCAGCGAAAACAGGGCTATATTTGAAGTGATCTTGAGGAGTTGGCCGTTGAGCGGGGCCCAATCCACGGGACAAAAAGTAAAGGCAAAGGTGTCGATCACGCCGAGGAATGGGTCGCGGCCGGCCGCGCAAGGATTGACGCTCAGGCTCATCGCGATGCCCGCCAGGCCAATATGACCGAAAGGAGGTCGGCGGTGATTTGCGAGCTTGCCGCGCGGTCCCGCGGGGGCTCATTCCGCGGTTGGGATTTCCGCCTTTTGCTTATGAGCGGCTGTCACGTCCTCCTTGCTTAGAGCCTGACCCAAAAGATTGTTGCGCACGCGCGGGTTGAGTGATTCTGGGATTCCGGAGCATCGGAGGATGATTCTGAATGTGGACGGATGAGCATCGCAAGACCTATGCCCGCGGCGGCGGACGTTACCCAAGCGACATGACGGACAGCGAATGGGCGCAGCTTAAACCTTTGATCCCGCCAGCCAAGCCGGGGGGACGCCC
>JBQTKC010000249.1:0-10227 GCA_052386575.1 Beijerinckiaceae bacterium | reverse complement strand
GAGCTTTACCCGCAACAACAGCAGGGGGTCGGTGCGGTCGCTTACAATCTCCGCAGCCGGGCAAATCCGACCGTGATCCCGGCCACTGCCGCCGCCAATTTCTGGCTCGCGAGCCTTGGTGCGCAGGCGGCGTGGCAACTTGATTTATGGGGCAAGTTCCGCCGCGGTGTCGAATCCGGCGATGCCAGCTACCTCGCCTCCATCGCAACCTATGACGATGTTCTTGTGACCCTTCTTGGCAATGTGGCGGGGATTTACGTCGCAATCCGCACGCTCGAAAAACAAATCGCAATCGCGCGCGCCAATGTTGCGCGGCAGCGGCAAGCGCTCGCTGTTGCGCGCGATCGATTTAAGGGCGGCGCAACGAGCGAACTCGACGTCTATCAGGCGGAAAATGTGCTCGGCGCGACGCAGGCGACAATACCGGCGCTGACGATCCAATTACAGCAAGGGTTGAACGCGCTGCGTGTGCTTCTCGGCATGGCGCCGGAGCCGCTTGGCTTCCTGCTTGCCCGCTCAACCGGCGTCATTCCGGCTGCTCCGAGGACGGTCACGGTGGGTATTCCCGCCGATTTGCTGCGCCGGAGGCCCGATATTCGCGCCGCCGAATTGCGGGCCGCGGCGCAGAGCGCGCAGATTGGCGTTGCCGCCGCGGAACTCTATCCAGCAATTACCTTGATTGGGACTTTTGGAGGCTCGGCGAGCACCCTCTTCGGCGGCAGTCTTGGGAACGTTTTCCAGCCGTCTGGCCGCAATTTTGCTCTTGGCCCGGCGCTGCAATGGAATATCTTGAACTATGGGCAAATCACCAACAATGTGCGCCTCCAGGATGCAACATTGCAGCAATATCTTGTCGATTACCAAAACACCGTGCTTAAGGCCCAGCAGGAAGTAGAGAATGGCATTACCACCTTTCTGAATTCGCGGGTCCAGGCCGGGTTCCTGCGCCAAAGCACGCAAGCAGCGAGGGGAGCGCTACGAGTCGCCTTATTGCAGTACCAGGACGGGACAAGGGATTTTACGACCGTTTTGACCGCCGAACAGAATCTGCTTACGGCCGAGAACAACCTCGCTGTCGCCACAGGAAATATTTCGACGGGCCTTGTCTCGCTTTTTCAAGCCCTTGGCGGCGGCTGGCAGATCCGGGACGGTGATGGATTTGTGAATGAACCGACACAAGCAATGATGCGCAGCCGCACGGATTGGGGCGAATTGCTGCCGCCGCCGGGAGCGCCTCAACCTGCGGCGCCGGGTCTACCTGGACCAGAGGATAGGGGGCCGACGGTCAGGGCGCCTGATTGGTGAGGACTTTAGAAAAAGGCGTTTTGCCATGCGGTTACGGAGTCTTTGGATGAAGAGCATCCGCGCTTCATTCCAGCACGCCGCCATTTTGCGGGTGATCACCTGTTGCTCTCACACAAGCATTGCCACGCTCGCTGTTCTCGCCGCCTTGAATGCATTTGTCACCCCAGGCCGCGCGGAGTCCTGGTGGGAGAAAATGATGAAGCGGCAGGCTCCGAGCGATTCGAAGCCTGCGGAGACCGCCCCTTCGCCAACGCCGGGCGCGCCTCAGCCTACAATCCCGGTCGTCGTCCCCAAGGTGGAGACGGTCGCAGAATATGTCGAACTCACTGGCAACGCCACGTCGGTTAACGCGGTCAAATTGATCGCGCGCGTCGAAGGCTATTTAGAGCAGATCCACTTTGCCGATGGCGCGATCGTCAAAGAGGGGGATCTTCTCTTCACCATCCAACAGGATCTGTACAAGTCGCAGCTCGTTCAGGCTGAATCCCAACTTAAGGCCCAAACGGCGGCACTATTTCTCGCGCAAACGGAAGTTGCTCGCTACACGAAATTGCAAAAGCAAGGCGCCGCCGCGCAAGTGGTCGTCGACAATTGGAATTTTCAAGCGAAAAAGTCGGAGGCCGAAGTCGCGTCGGCACAGGCCCAAGTCGAAATTGCCAAACTCAATCTCGGTTACACGGAGGTGCGCGCGCCCTTCGATGGGCTGATGGGCAAACACCTTATCGATCCGGGCAATGTTGTTGGCGGCGGTGGCCAGCAAGCCGCGCTTGCGGAAATCATTCAGTTGAATCCGATTTATGTGGTCGCCAATCTGAGCGAACAGGACGTCCTAAAAATTCGCGCGAACTTAGGCGATCGTAGGCTTACACTGTCAGAAATCACCAAGATCCCGGTCGACGTTGGCCTCGGAAATGGGACGGACTTTCCACTCCATGGCGCTCTTCAATATGTGACGCCTGGGACGGACCCTTCCACCGGAACGCTATTTTTGCGGGGAATTCTCAAAAATCCAGATCGCACTTTGCTGCCGGGTTTCTTTGTCCGAATGAGGATCCCCAAGGGCCGCGTGCTCCAGGGTGCGCTGATGATTCCAGATCGCGCCTTGCAGGCGGATCAGGGAGGCCGCTACCTCCTTATCGTCAACAAAGATAATATTATCGAGCAACGCTATGTGGAGCTTGGCGAACTTTCCGGCGAGCTCCGTGTGATAACCGCCGGCCTCCAAGCCGGCGACCGCGTCGTTGCCGGCGATTTTTGGCGAGCCAACCCCGGAACCAAGGTCACGCCGAAACTCGTGACACTTGGAGAGGTGGAGAACAACGCGAAAAGCAGCACTCCATGATGTCGAAATTTTTCATTGAGCGCCCCGTTCTCGCCAATGTGCTGGCGATCGTCATGGTGCTCATTGGGGCGGTCGCGGTCTATAATCTGCCGGTTTCTCAATATCCGAACATCGTGCCGCCCACCGTCCAAGTCACGACAAGATACCCTGGCGCCAGCCCGCAAACGGTCATCGACACAATCGCCTTGCCGATCGAGCTGCAGGTCAATGGCGTCGATGGCATGCTTTACATGCAGTCGACCAGCGCGGCCGATGGCACCTATGTGCTTACGGTGACGTTCAAGATAGGGATGGACCCGGACACTGCGCAGGTCCTCATCCAAAACCGGGTCTCGAATGTACTTGCCTCGCTGCCCGCGGCGGTCCAGGCGCAGGGGGTATCCGTCCAGAAGAAATCGACGGCAATATTGCAGATCATTACGCTCGATTCCCCGGGTGGCACTTTCGACGCCCTTTACTTGAGCAATTATGCGACGATCAATCTCGTAAATGAGCTTGCGCGTCTGCCTGGCGTCGGCAATGTCAAAGTCTTTGGCGCCGCGCAATACGCGATGCGGATTTGGATGGATCCGCAAAAGCTTTATACCTTCGGGCTCGTGCCGGATGACGTGATCAAGGCGGTCAAGCAGCAGAGCCAAGTGGTCGCGGCTGGCCAAACTGGCATGCCGCCGGCTCCGGCCAGTCAGGATTTCCAATATACAATCGATATTCAGTCCCGGCTCAACGATCCGGGCGAATTTGCCGACATCGTCGTCAAAGGGCAGACGGCGCAAGGCGGGCGCCTTGTCCGGGTCAAAGACGTCGCGCGCATCGAGCTCGGCTCACAGACCTATTCGCAGCAATGCTTGCTGGATGGGCAGCCCGCCGCGGGCATTGCCATCTATCAGACACCGGACTCCAATTCGCTTCAGGTCGGCAAGGAGGTCGGGGCGAAAATGGAGAAACTCTCCCGCCGTTTTCCGAAGGACCTCCGCTACGGCATCCCCTATGACACGACGATCTTCGTCAACGCGTCCGTCGAGGAGGTCTATCACACGCTTTATGAGGCGGGCGTTCTCGTCCTGGTGGTGATCCTCGCTTTCTTGCAGAATTTCCGGGCGACGCTCGTTCCGGCGACAACGGTTCCAGTCACGATCATTGCCGCGTTCGCCGGAATGGCCGCGCTCGGATTTAGCGTCAATTTGTCGACCTTATTCGGAATAGTGCTCGCCATCGGCATCGTTGTCGATGACGCGATTGTCATCGTGGAGGCGGTGTCGCGCTATATCGAAAGAGGCATGTCGGGTCATGATTCCGCGATCAAGGCGATGAAGGAATTGTTCGGCCCCATCATCGGGATCACGCTGGTTCTCATGGCCGTGTTTCTGCCCGCTGCTTTCCTACCGGGCCTGACCGGCAGGATGCTCGCGCAATTTGCCATGGTCATCGCCGCCACGGCGTTCATCAGCGCGATCAATGCGGCGACGCTAAAACCCACGCAATGCGCGCTTTGGCTGCGGGCGGAAACTCCGCCCGAACAGCGCAACTTTTTTTATCGCGGGTTTAATGTCCTCTACGGCCGCCTGGAAAATGCCTATGCCCGCCTCATTGGCGGCCTTGTCAAGCACAGCGGCCTTGTCGTGGCGATCGGCCTTATCGTCTCGGCCACTGGGATTTGGGGAATTGCGCGCCTGCCGGCAGCCTTTATTCCCAATGAGGACCAAGGCTATGGGATGATTGCCGTGCAACTGCCAGATGGCGCAGCACTCGGACGCACGGTGAATTCGCTCAATGAAACAACCAAGATCGCGCTTGCGACACCAGGCGTGAAACAAGTCATCACCATCGCCGGAATTTCCGTGCTCGACAACAGCGCGTCGCTTGCAAACGCCGGTGTCAATTATGTCATCTTCGACGACTGGAGCAAGCGCGATAAGGCAAAGGGGCAGGATCTAAAATCGCTGCTTGTGGGCCTGCAAAGCAAAATCGAATCAATACCGGACGGAAAGGCATTTGTATTGGTGCCGCCGCCGATCCAGGGAATCGGCAATGCGGGCGGATTCCAGATGCAGGTCCAGCTGCTCGGCGGCAGCTTTAACTATACGAAGCTCAACGAAGAGACAGACGTGGTCATCCGCACGGCAAAGGCCACTCCTCAGATCGAACGGATCCTTACGACATTCCGCCCGGACTCGCCGCATGCCGGCCTTTCGGTTGACCGTGTTCAGGCAGAAACCTTGCGGGTTCCGGTGGGCGATGTCCTTTCGGCGCTGACCTCTTATGTTGGCTCGACCTATGTCAATCAGTTCAACAAATTCGGTCTTTCGCTCCAGGTCTATGTGCAGGCCGATGCTAACTATCGCCTGCAGCCTGACGACCTCCTCAACATGTATGTCCGCAGCCAAGACGGAAACATGGTGCCGATTGGGACACTGGCAAGGCTTGCTCCACTTACCGCGCCGCCGCTCATCACGCTTTATAACCTCTATCCGTCTTCGACGGTCATCGGCGCGCCGGCAAAGGGTTTTAGTTCCGGTCAGGCAATGGCCACCATGCAAAACGTTGCCGCCAAGACGCTGTCAAGCGATGTCGGTTACGAATGGACTGCGATGTCATATCAGGAAAAAATAACCGGCAATCTTCTCTATTGGGGCTTCGCCTTGTCTGTGCTGCTCGTTTATTTTGTGCTTGCCGGGCAGTATGAAAGCTGGATCTTGCCCCTTGCCGTCATTTCCGCCGTGCCCTTAGCACTCCTTGGACCAGTGACGACGCTGACCAGCCTCGGAGTCGACAACAATCTTTACGTTCAGATTGGGCTGATGCTTTTGATCGCTCTCTCGGCAAAGAACGGCATATTGATTGTGGAAGTCGCGCGTGAGCATCGCATTTTCGATGGCAAGCCAATTCTTGAAGCGGCAGTTGACGCTGCGCGGATCCGCTTCCGGCCAATCCTCATGACGTCTTTTGCCTTTATTCTCGGCGTTCTGCCGCTGGTCCTTGCGACGGGGGCCGGGGCCAATGCGCGCAAATCCCTGGGAATCAGCGTGTTTACTGGCATGATTGCTTCGACCTGCCTTGCCGTGGTCTTTGTTCCAGCATTCTTCGTGGTCTTGCAGCGGCTCGATGAGCGCAAACGCCGGAAACCTTCAAGGGCGCCGCCAAAAGAGGCGGTCGCGGAACCGGCAGCCGATTACTGATATTTTGCGGACGCGTTGCTATGCGGGCCAGGTTGACATGCCCGCCCGTTGACGCGCTATGTGCACGCCCGGCGAAAACGCCGGCGCGAGATCAATCTGGCTTTTTTCGCCAAAGCGCCAAAGTCCGTTCTTTCAGCGCATCGTAGATCGGCGGCTCGCGCAGCATTGTGGCCACAGCCATCGCCGGGAAGCAGGCCGCCAGCATCGGCAGGAGCAGCCTGGTGTTGTCAGTCATCTCCGTCACAAGGATGATGCCGGTGAGCGGCGTCCGCACGACGGCGGTCAAGAAGGCCGCCATTCCGACCACCGCGAACGCGGCCGCATGGGCGGCGGGGCCCGCCGCACAGGGATCGAATAGCGCACCAAAGAAGTAGCCCATTTGCGCTCCCAATACGAGGAGAGGCGCAAAGAGGCCGCCCGGCGTTCCGGCCGCATAGGACGCCGCGCCGAAAACCAGGCGAAGCATAAAAATGAGAGGGAGGAGAACGAGCGCTTCCGTGCCGTCGAGCGTCCGCTGGGTGAGCGCGTCGCCGCCACCGGCGAGGCCCGGGGCAAACCACGCGAGCGCCCCCGCCGCGGCCCCAACGATCGCGGCGCGAACTTCCACTGGCCAGCGCGCGAGCAGGTCCGCTATCGCGAGCGCGCCGAGAAGCACGCGATTGTAGCCGGCGCCGAGCAGGCCGGCGGCAACCCCCAATACGAAGCAAAAAAGATTGTCGCTGAGCGATGGATAGGGGATAGCGGCCACGGCAAAGTCGGGCGCCGGCCCCGTGAAGAGCCTCGCCACCACGATCGCGCTGCCAGACGCTCCAAGCGCGGCAATAGCGTTACGTGTTTCGAATTTCCGGATGAGCTCCTCCAGTACGAAGGCGGACCCCGCGAGCGGAGCATTAAACGCGGCGGCAAGACCGGCGCCCGCGCCCGCTGCGAGCAGCGACCGGCAGTCAGCAGAATTCCGGCCAAGGATTTTTCCTAAGAAATGAGCAAGCGTCGCGCCCATTTGTATGCAAGGCCCCTCACGGCCGAGTGCCAGGCCCCCGCCGATGGCTAAGAGACCGCCGGCGAATTTGACAGGCAGCAGAATGATTGGGGCGGGCGGCAGCTCGCCGCTTATTGCTGCCTCGACGTGAGGAATGCCGCTGCCCGCGGCATACTCACTGAAACGGCGCACAAGCATTGCGCTGAATGCCGCGGCCGCCGCTGCTCCTCCGACCAAGAGGCTACAGCCGAGAAGCGGTTCTGCGTGCCACCACACGGGCACACTGATGCGGAGACGATCGGCCTCGTCCAGCGCCAGCCGGAAGAGCCCGCATATAAGCCCCACGCCTGCCCCGGCGATGCCGGAGAGCAGTGCCAGCGAGAACAAACCTGTTCCGGCGAAAATCTTCGCAGCGAGTTTTGTTTGAGGGCGCGTCGGTGTGAACCGCGTCTCTTCCGCCTCCTCCTCGCCCAGCCGGTTCTCGTCAATTTCAACCGGATCGCGGCCATCGGCGCCGGCGATGTCAGATTCGATTACGAGGTCGTTCGGACCGCCGATCATGACGAGATGTTCGGCATGGTCGCGGCGAACGACAACAAGCGTCCGGCTCTGATCGAGCGCGAAGGTCTTCACAATGCCAAGGCGCCCCGCATTGCCGGTTTCCGGCACGCGAAGCCGGTGCCGGAATGTCCGGCGAAAGATCAGCAGTAAAAAAAGCGCAGCGGCGAGGAGGGCGATTGCCGCAGCGGCATAGGCTAGCGTTTCACTTTGCAAAAACGCAACATTCGCGGCCAGCATCGGGGCGGCTCTGCTTAGGCAAAACGCGACAATCGCGTAAATGGTCTATCGCGTACCAGTCTGACTTGGGCAAGGAATTTGGAGCGGTTTTCATTCCGTCGGACCAGAGAGTAAGACCATGATCGGCTCAACAGGCGTCCAAGGGTGAAGGCCGCGTTGGCGCAGAGATTGCCGTTTTCGCTTTATTTTGGCAATGCCAAGACTGGCGCCGCACTCCCTTAGTAGCAAAAATATCTTTGGCGCTCGCTCAACCAAGCCTGCTCATCCGGGATAGCCAGTGCATCCAAGTCTTGCGGAGTGGCGCGTGCGTCGTCCACCCAATCCCGGAGTAACGGACCGCCGTTGATGACATCGATCGCGAGCTTGCCTTGCTCGTACTCGTAGGCGAAATCGCGCCAGAGCGGATAGCCGGGATACAACCGGCGAATGGCTTTGAATGCGAGCGCTTGGATACGCCAGGGCTTGAACGCCTGATGATTGTAGTCAGAACCTTCCGTGTGAATCTGCACGCCGTTGCACAGCTTGCCGGCATGTTTGTTAAACGTGGGTTCGAACCAGCAATCGCGCAGGCGGCAACCACGGAGCCATTGTGGCGCAAGTGCAAGCATTTCCTTTGCGACCGCACGTGCATCGATATCGGGAGCGCCGAACACTTCTAGAGGCCGCGTGGTGCCGCGCCCTTCCGAGAGCGTCGTGCCCTCGAGCAGCACCGTGCCCGCATAGGCGCGCGCCATCCATAGATTCGGCGCGTTGGGACTGGGATTGATCCACGCTCGCTCGCCGAGCGGCCAACCAAATCCCGGCGCGGCATCAGGCTGCCAGCCCTGTAATTCGACGACACGGTACTCGATATCGAGCTTGAGAGTTCTGATGAACCACAGACCCAGCTCACCGAGCGTGAGCCCGTGGCGCATCGGCAATGGCCCAGCGCCAACGAAGCTTTGCCATCCGGCGCGCAACGTCAAGCCTTCGACTGGCCGGCCTGCAGGATTGGGCCGATCCAGCACCCACACTGCCTTGCGGTGTTTCGATGCCGCTTCGAGAACATAGCGAAGCGTCGTTATGAACGTATAAACGCGGCAACCCAAATCCTGCAAATCGACGAGGATGACATCGCATGTATCCATCATCGCATCGGCCGGCTTGCGCACTTGACCATAGAGGCTGAAGACCGGGATGCCATGCACCGGATCGATGAAGTCCGGCGATTCGATCATGTTGTCTTGCTTATCGCCGCGCAGACCATGCTGCGGCCCGAAAGCCGCGGCGATCTTCATGTCGGCGCATGCCGCGAACGCATCGAGCGAATGCGTCAGGTCTTCCGTGACCGAGGCCGGATGGGCGAGCAACGCAATGCGCCTGCCTTTGAGTTGCGCGCGCAAAGCGGGTTCGGCGATCAGTCGATCATTGCCAAATTTCATGTCGCTACGCTGCAAGAAAATTCAAGCGCAAAGCAATCGGAATGATGGAAATCCGCCTTGCCCGGCGGATGCGCCAGCGCCCAATATGACTTATGGCCGCTCATATCCTCGATCACCGCCGCCCGGCCAAGTCGCCATGTCCCGTCGCCTCGCAGGCTCGACATCTGATCCACTTCAAGCGAGGCTTGCAATCCGTAACACGCCCGGCTCGATCGCACTTTTATGCGGGCCGCGCTAATTTCGGTTGCGGCACGGATCCCGCTTCGGTAGCCGTCGAACCGATAGGCCGCCCATTGTGTTGAGGGCGCGAAGTTGAATTCGTAATAGCCGGCCCCGGGCGAAGTGCGGACGAATGCCTCGAAGCACGTGTGCCGCCAGAGCTCATCGGTACGCACTGCCGCGGCCGCGGCCGGAATACGTAGATCGCCTATGCTGCCGATGATCAAATAGGACAAGACCAAACCGCCGGCGCATGGACGCATGATTTCCCCTTCGATGCGTGGCACCGTGGAGCAATGCGAGTCCGGATGAATTTTTAACGCCTGACGCATTCGGCCATCGAGGCGGCGGGGTTGCCATTGGTTGCATCGGGCGATGAAGGCCGTGCTCACTTGTCCGGCGTTAGGGCCTTCCTGACAACTGCGCCCAGCTCCTTCGCCTGCTCCTCCATGGCGGCGAGCTGCTTCTTCACATATTCCGACTGATAGGCGAGGATTTCCTGGGGATCCTTCGCTTGAATGAGCTTCTGGGCGTGATCAAACGCCGCCTTCAAATTCGCCTCGGTGAAGCTGAGCGACTTCGCGCTGACGTCCTTGGCGCTCGATTGCAGGGCGTTTGCGGCGCCTTCCGCCTGCGCGGTTGCCTTGTGAGCGGCCTCCATAAACCCTCCGAAGGCCTTGCGGGCCTCCTCGACGCTCTTCGCGGTCATGTCACGGATTTCGGCGGGGATTTCGTAGGGGACCTTAGTCATGGCTTGGACCCTTCCTAAAATTCGATGCTTGTTGGCGGACAGATTTTGCGAGCGAACCATAATATTATTATGATAAAATGAAATGAAAATATCCGCAGGATAAACCGAAGGGGACCTCGAAGAATTTAAGCTTTTGATGCGGCGGAGGTGAAAGAAGGCCTGTTTGGGGAGCCGCGGCGTCGTGTTGCGCCGCGAAGTTCGCCGCCTCCCCGCCGCGGCGCCCCCGTCCGGAGCTC
>JBQTKC010000248.1:0-7583 GCA_052386575.1 Beijerinckiaceae bacterium | reverse complement strand
CCTGGGAGGCCTTTCTTGTGGCGACGGGCGCAAAATAGTCGGTTAGCTTGCGTTTGTAGGCGGTCACGTTCTCGCAAAATGAGGCCGGCAAATCCCCGCGCAAACGGCGCTCGAATTCCGCCCGCTTGCCCGCGGGCAAGAGGGTCACGGCCGCGTTCCAGGCTTTTGCGCGCTTGGCGCCTCGGCTCCCGGCCTTGCGCCAGGCAGCCAAGATCGGCCCGGGAATGACAAACGGTTCGTAGGGCCAATTGAGGTTACGCCGCGCGCCCGCAACCTCCTCGGGCCCGGGCGCATCGCTATGCGCCTTCGAGGTGCCGGCGTGGGTCGGCATCCCAAAGCCGATGGTCGTCTTGCAGGCGATCAGGCTCGGGCGGTCAGATTTTTGCGCTTTGCGGATCGCGCGCAAAATGGCTTTTTGATCATGCCCGTCGATCCGGACAGCGTTCCAATTGCAGGCTTGAAAACGCTTCACCTGATCGACCGAATCGGCAAGCGCGAGTGGACCGTCGATCGAGACGTGATTTTCGTCATGAAACACGATGAGCCGGTTAAGTCTAAGATGTCCGGCGATCGCGATCGCCTCCTGGCTTACGCCCTCCATGAGATCGCCATCGGAGGCAAGGACATAAGTATAATGATCGACGATTGGGCCAAATTCTGCGTTCAGCATGCGCTCGGCGAGCGCCATTCCCACCGCATTGGCAAGCCCCTGGCCGAGCGGACCCGTCGTGGTCTCTATCCCCGGCGTATGGCGGTATTCGGGGTGTCCCGGCGTGCGTGAGCCGAGCTGACGGAAGCGCTGTAGTTCCGCAATGGTCATGCTTGGTTCGCCGGTCAAATAGAGCAGTGCATAAAGTAGCATCGAGCCATGGCCGGCGGACAAGACGAAACGATCGCGGTCCGGCCAGCTTGCCGCGGCGGCGTCATATTTGAGCACCTTGGTGAACAGCACGGTGGCGATATCGGCGGCGCCCATCGGGAGACCCGGATGACCCGATTGCGCCTTTTCCACCGCATCCATGGCGAGCGCACGAATGGCATTCGCCATCTCGTCATGGGTGACTTTTCCGTCGCGCGGCTGCATCAACTGCTCACCAGAGGGGAGTGCCGATAGATCATCGGCTGCTCCATCGACCGGGGCCGCAAGTTATGGCAGCGGTGCAATAGCAGGGTTGGCCCAGCCCGGCAATCGTCGAAACGCTTGTGTCGACGCAACGCATATGCTTTTTCATGCCACGCTCTAAGTCTTTAGGCGGCGAAGTCTTTGGGCCGCGAAAATGATTTCGCCGCGACTCCTGTCTTGTTGTCGCGGCGCTTCGCTGTTCGCATATAGCGTGCGGCGGCCGGTTTGTCGACCGCCGCCTTGGGCATTCTGGACGGGACGCCGCGACAACTCGGCGCGGGCGTGGCGATTTCAAATTTTCGTTCCGCGGGAACGCAAGAATCTGAGGGAACAATCACCGCTCGTATAACGAGGCAATTGGCACACGGCACAACTTATGCTTCGATATTCTCATCAAGAAGGCGCTTGCATGGCATGATCGAGGACACCGCCACGACTGCCAAATTGCCGGAATCTCTCGACACGGCGCTAATACGGCTCGCCGCCGCGCTCGACCGTCTCGACGCCGCGAGCGATCGGCGGACCAAGGCGGACGCCCTGCGCGCCAATCTCGAGGACGAGCTTGCGGTCATGCAAGACGACCGCGCAAGGCTCGCGGTCGAACTCGACGGCGCCATCGCGCGCTCGAATTCGCTGGAATTGGCGAACGCCGAAGTTGCCCGCAGGCTGAACGGCGCGAGCGCGGAAATAAGGAGAGTTCTCGCCGAGGCGGCGGAGCTGCCGGGGAGGGGGTAGGAATTTGGTTTGGCGCGATCTCCTTTGCAGCTGGGTCTTTACTCCCAAAAAGCGAATAGTTATATAATTGCGTATGCCCGCTTACAGAAGGCGTAGAGACGATAGAACTGTTCACGCTTGGCGTGCGCTGAGCGGATGGATCATCACCTGTGTCCTTGCAGTTGCGCTTGTCGTCCCGGTTCCTGCGATGCCGGCCGGGGCCATGCCTCACGAAGACTCCAGCGGGATTTCAGTGTCATTCACTCCCAGCGAACAAGACGCAGGTAGACTATCCAATCACGCCCTTGTTTGCCACATGCATTTTGAGCATCATCAGCTGGTACGCGCTGAAAATGCAGTCGTGATGCCGGCGCCTGACTCAGTTCGGGCACGTTATTCGACCGGCGTCAATTCGCTCACCACTCTCGAGCCAGCTCCCCTTCAGAGACCGCCTCGCGCTTAATCTGAATGGTCGCCACAGGCGGTGGCGTCCTAAGCGGGAGGGCGCCTCATGCGCTCGCGTATCTACTTGAATCGACCGCAAAGGCCGCGCCACGATCAGCGCAGTGCGAGAAAGCGCGGTTGAAGCATGGCGCTAGATGAGATGTCTCTGATGAAGCGGATTTTCGCAATCGTGGCCGCTCTGGCCACAGTGGTCGCGCTTGGCGGTCTGGTGTCGCAAATGTCTCCAACGGCCCGAACCATATTGCCCTCGAAAGGCGTGCCACAATTCGCGAATAAGGCTTCCGCAACGGCCGGACCAAGTCCGGCGAAAGGTGCACTCGTGCTGCCGGAAAGCCAGGGTGTGGCTGACAAGGCACCAGAGGGCTTGATCAGAATGCCGACTGAACGGATCGCGGCGCAAGAGATCGAGGTTGCTCCTATCAAGAAGGGCGTCCTCGCGCGCCGGCTCGCCGTGCCGGGTACGATCACCCTCAATATGGATTTGGTCGCACGTGTTCCCGCCAGGGTAGTCGGCACGGTCACCCAATTGCGCAAACGATTGGGAGATTCCGTTACCCAAGGGGAAGTGGTCGCGGTTCTGGACAGCCGCGAAGTAGCGGACGCAAGAAGCGAATATCTCACCGCATCGGTCGCCTTCGAATTGCAGACGACGTTGCTCGAACGCGTGCAGACTCTGTGGGCCAAAAGGTTTACCCCCGAACAGCGATATCTTCAGGCGCGTGAATCATTTCAGCAGGCGGAGCTAAGACTCGACCTCGCCCGGCAGAAGCTTTCCGCGCTCAATCTCGACCCGGCTGAAGTAGTGAAGACGGCCAAGCAAGAAAGCGCCGCCACCTCTGGCGTTTCAACCCTGCGGGAATATCAAATCCGCTCTCTCATCGGCGGGCGCGTGATTGAACGCAAAGTGGACGTGGGATCATTGGTCGGGAGCCAGGGAGATCCCGCCGATCTCTATACCATCGCCGATCTCTCCGTGGTTTGGGTCGAGCTCGCAGTTCCTACGGCAGACATCGACGTGATCGCGGAAGGCCAGGCAGTGGTGATTGCCAGCGGAGGCGACGGCGGCAAGCGCGGTGACGGACGAATCATTTTCATCAGCCCGCTTGTGAATCCGGATACCCGCTCGGCCCGGGTGATTGCCCGGATCGACAACAAGGCGTTGATCTGGCGCCCTGGCTCGGCCGTGACAGCTGGCATCGTGATCGAGGAAGAGCCCGTGGAGGTCAGCATTCTTCCCTCTGCGCTCCAGACGATCGGCGGCGAGCGCGTGGTCTTTGTAAGGACGCCCGACGGGTTCCAAAAACGTACAGTCACGACCGGCAGGTCGGACGACCAAGCCGTCGAGATCACTTCGGGTGTTACCGCTGGCGAACAAATCGCGGTCAAAAACACATTCCTGCTGAAGGCTGAACTTGGCAAGGGCGAAGCCGGGGAAGGCGAGTAGCACCGGAAACCGTTACCATGATACCGCGCATTCTTTCCTTTTCGGTTCACCAGCGCTGGTTCGTCGCCCTCCTTACCCTTGCCGCCGCCGCTTTTGGCGGCTGGTCGATGACCAAGCTCCCTATCGACGCGGTCCCAGACATCACCAATAGGCAGGTGCAAATCAACACGGTGGCACCCGCGCTCTCGCCCACCGACATCGAAAAGCAAGTCACTTATCCGCTCGAGACGGCGCTCGCCGGCATCCCCGGACTTGAATACACGCGTTCGTTTTCGCGCAACGGCTTCTCGCAGATAACGGCTGTTTTCAACGACAAGGTCGATATCTATTTTGCTCGCCAGCAGATCAATGAACGCCTGACCGAGGCCAGGGCGAGCCTGCCGCCGGGCGCCGAGCCGCGCATGGGACCAGTTACAACCGGGCTTGGTGAGATTTACATGTGGTCCGTCCGCTATAAGCGGCCAGGCAATGGTGCGATTGTCGAGGACGGCAAAGCCGGCTGGCAGAGCGATGGGAGTTACGTCACCCCTGAGGGCGAGCGCCTCAATACTGATCTCGAGCGAACGGCCTATCTGCGCACTGTGCAGGATTGGATCATTCGTCCGCAGCTCAAGACCGTGCCGGGGGTCGCCTTCGTCGATTCCCTCGGCGGCTTCGAGAAGCAGTATCACGTCCAGCCCGACCCGGCCAAGCTCATCGGGCTCGACCTCTCCTTCGGAGACGTCGCCACGGCGATCGAGAGCAACAATTTAAACCGCGGCGCCGGCTACCTTGAAGACAATGGCGAAGCCTATGTGGTCCGCTCCGCCGGGCGCTTGGAACGCATGGACGAGATCGGTGACGTCGTCGTTGCAACACGTGGCGGCGTGCCTGTGCGGGTGAAGGACATCGCCGAAGTGAAAATCGGCCGGGAGTTGCGCGTAGGAAGCGCCAGCGAGAATGCCGAAGAGACCGTAATCGGCACGGCGATGATGCTGATCGGCGGAAACAGCCGCAGCGTATCCGCAATTGTCGACGCCAAGATGAAGGAGATCAACCGGACGCTTCCGTTAGGCGTCGAGGCCAAGACGGTTTTGAACCGCACGCTGCTTGTGGACGCTACCATAGAGACGGTGAGCACGAATTTGGCCGAGGGCGCCATCCTCGTTATCCTCGTCCTGTTCCTGTTCCTCGGGAATTTTCGCGCCGCGCTGATCACGGCACTCGTGATTCCGATTGCGATGCTGCTCACAATTACCGGAATGGTCCAAGGCAAGATCACCGCGAACCTGATGAGTCTCGGCGCGCTCGATTTTGGCCTCATCGTCGATGGCGCCGTCATCATCGTGGAGAACAGCCTGAGACATTTGGCCGAGCGGCAGCGCGCGTTTGGACGAAGTCTCACCAAGGAAGAGCGTCTCGGCACGATCATCAAGTCCGCGGAGGAAATGATCAAGCCGTCCGTCTATGGCCAAGCGATCATCATCTTGGTGTATGTGCCGCTGCTGACCTTCACAGGCATCGAAGGCAAGATGTTCGAGCCGATGGCGCTCACCGTCATTATCGCCCTTGTCTCTGCTTTCATTCTATCGCTGACTTTCGTGCCAGCCTTGATCGCAATTGCGATAACCGGCCGCATCGATGAAAAGGAAAACCGTTTCGTTCGATGGATAAAGACGCTTTACGAGCCCGCGCTGAGCCGTGCTATTCGAACCCCGCTCACTTTCATCGGGGGGGCACTAATTTTATTCGTCATGGCGGCGCTGCTGTTCACCCGGCTCGGCCAGGTATTCATTCCGACGCTCGACGAGAAGAACATCGTCATGAACGCCTTGCGCATTCCGAGCACGTCGCTTTCCCAATCGCAAGCCATGACGCTTATGATCGAGAAGGTGATCCGCAGATTTCCACAAGTCGCGGTCGTGTTTTCGAAAACAGGCACGGCCGAAGCGGCCATGGATCCGATGCCTCCCAACACCTCGGACACATTGATCATGTTGAAGCCGAGAGAGGAGTGGCCGGACCCGGCACTGACCAAGGACGAGCTGCAACGCCAGATCGAAGAGGCTGTGGGAGCCCTGGCCGGCAATACTTACGAATTCTCGCAGCCGATCCAAATGCGCTTCAACGAATTGATCGCGGGTGTGCGCAGCGATGTTGCGATCAGGGTCTTCGGCGAAGAGTTCGACCCAATGCTGCAAGCGGCAAACGAGATCGCCGCCATATTGCGCGGCACCAAGGGCGCCGAGGACGTCAGGGTCCAGCAGGTGACAGGGCGGCCAGTCCTCGAGATCAAGATCGACAAAACGGAGATCGCCCGTCGCGGCCTCAACGTATCCGCCGTGCAAGACGTTATCGGCGCGGCGATCGGAGGGCGCGAGGCCGGCGTCGTGTTTCAAGGCGACCGGCGCTTCCCGGTCATCGTCCGGCTCAACGACGCCGTGCGCGAGAATATTGAGGCGCTAAAGA
Organism: Beijerinckiaceae bacterium; assembly: GCA_052386575.1. Classification (GTDB taxonomy): domain Bacteria; phylum Pseudomonadota; class Alphaproteobacteria; order Rhizobiales; family Beijerinckiaceae; genus Methylocapsa. Next base: position 1,389 of record JBQTKC010000248.1, on the reverse strand, counting down.
ACCTGCCTGTGCCGTTGCCGCCGTCGGCTCAGACCGGGCGTGCGCCCGCCATCCTGCTCAAGCAGGTCGCACGGTTTGAATTGTCGGAGGGACCAAATGAGATTTCGCGCGAAAACGGCAAGCGGCGCGTCGTCGTCACGGCGAATGTGCGCGGCCGCGACATCGCCTCGCTGGCGGCCGAGGTCCAAGAGAATGTCGCACAAAAGGTTCAACTTCCAGCGGGCTACTGGATCACTTGGGGTGGCCAGTTCGAGAATCTGGCGGCGGCGCGGCAGCGCTTGATGATCGTGGTGCCAGGCTGCTTCTTTTTGATATTCTTGTTGCTTTATGGCGCGCTTGGCAGCCCGCGCGATGCGCTCCTCGTGTTCAGCGCGGTTCCTCTCGCCTTGACCGGAGGCGTTGCCGCATTGTGGCTGCGCGACATGCCGTTTTCGGTGTCGGCTGCGGTGGGGTTTATTGCGCTATCCGGCGTGGCGGTGCTGAACGGTCTGGTGATGCTGACCTACATCAAGCAACTAATCGATAAGGGGACGCCGTTCCTGCCGGCTATCTATCACGGCGCCGTCACCCGTTTGCGGCCGGTCGCGATGACGGCCCTTGTCGCCTCACTCGGTTTCGTGCCGATGGCCTTGGCGGCCGGAACCGGAGCCGAGGTGCAAAAGCCTCTCGCGACGGTCGTGATCGGCGGCTTGATCAGCGCGACGCTGCTCACCTTGCTTGTCTTGCCCGCACTCTATGCGCGCTTCGGCCAGCGCAAACCCACGCCCAACGTGATCACCCTATCGAAGCAGAACCCGCGCCGCGCCGCAGCCAATGAATAAGGATCAGGGTCGCGTTTCCGTTCTTTCAGTCGGGCCCGAACTCCTACTCGCAGGTCATCCTCCCATTTGGTTTCAATGCGGTACTAAAGTATCGGCAGCCGGCGCCGGGGTGCCAGTCAATTCGCGACGGCCGTCGTCGCTCCTGCCGCGTGTGAAAAGCTTCTGAATGACGACAAAAAAGGTCGGGACCATAAGCAATGCCAGGACCACGACCGCAATCATGCCGCCCATCACCCCCGTGCCAAGCGCATGCTGACTCTTGGAGCTCGCGCCGGACGCGATAACCATCGGCGCAACGCCGAACACGAAAGCAAAGCCTGTCATCAAGATCGGGCGGAGCCGAAGGTAGGATGCTGTAACGGCGGACTCAATCAACGGTTTGCCCTGGGCCCGAAGAGTTTTTGCGAACTCGATGATTAAAATCGCGTCTTTGGCAGCCAGACCAATGATGGTGACTAGTCCGACGGTAAAATAGATATCATTTGGCATGCCGCGCAGCGTAACGGCGAGCACCGCGCCACACATCCCGAGAGGCGCGGTCAGCAGAACCGACAATGGAATCGTCCAA
>JBQTKC010000247.1:0-3779 GCA_052386575.1 Beijerinckiaceae bacterium | reverse complement strand
TATTATTCGCGATTGGCGACAGCGAGTCTCCCGCCCGGATCGTGTGACGCAGGCCCGCGCGCGGCTGCGCGCCGCTGGTGCAGGCGATTTGCCCGAAGGCATTGAGGCCGTAGCCATCAGTACCCTTCCTCTTGACGAAAAAGGGCGTTTATTCTTCCTTCTTATACCCCGTAGAGCAGGGTCAGCGCCGGGCTCCCCTGCTTAAGTGTTCGCGCTAGATTCATTACCCTATCCATCTCCCTAGGTTGTAGGGGCCCGAAAACAATCGCTCCATCAAGCGTGGAAGCGTAACTGTCATTGCGGGCCAACGCGAAGCAAACTGGGTTTTCGTGCAGCTTCGAAATTGCTTCGTCACACGCGGGACACGCTCCCTAAGACCATCAGACCCGTAGTCGAACCGCCAAAGCCGGCGTACCAGCGTCCCACGGGCGGCCTCTGCGACCGCCAGCCCTTCAATCAGGAGCTGATTACCATAAACGCAAATGTCGGTGATAGCGCGTTACAAATACTGACATCCTGCCGATAACCCTGCAAGCACCTATGACCAAGATCAAGACTGAAACGCTGAGCTTTCGCGTCGAGCCGCATGTCAAGCGCGCTCTCGCCGCGGCGGGGGCGCGCGAGCGACGGAGCCTCGCCAACATGATCGAGGTGATGGTGCTGGAGTTTTGCGCGGCGCGCGGCATCGAGGTCCCGAAATCGGACGCTCCTAAGCCCGCTAGCGCATATAGGAAGAACGCCATTCGTAGGTAATGCCAATGTTAAGAACCGTTAAAGACGCCTGTATCCTCCACGAGACAGCTATCGACTTCTCGATGAAGGACCAAATCGAAGACCTTCACCAACTCATCGAAGGTGAACGAGACGGCGCCGCTTTCTTCGATAAAAACTACATCACACATGGCATGGAGCAGCTCTTTCGCCAGGGTCTCAAGCGCCTTGCCGGGAAGTCCGACGATGCGGTTTTTCAGCTCACCCAGGCGATGGGCGGCGGTAAAACTCACCTCATGATCGCCTTCGGGCTGCTGGCGAAGCACCGTGGGTTGCGAGGGAAAATCGCGCCTGACATTGCGCAAGAGGCTGACTTCGGGGAGGCCAAGCTTGTGGCTTTCAGCGGACGTCATAACCCTGCGCACTTTTTTTGGGGAGAGATCGCCCATCAGCTTGGGAAAGCCGCCGATTTCACCGAGTTCTGGGTGAATGGTCCCAAGGCGCCGGACGAGCGCGCCTGGATCAAGCTGATTGGCAAGGAGCCCGTGCTCATTCTTCTCGATGAGCTGCCACCGTATTTCGACAATGCGCTTACTGTTCCGGTGGGCGGCGGCAACCTCGCCAAGGTCGCCACCTACGCCTTGGCAACTTTGATGTCCGCCGCTCTACGTCTGCCTCGCTTGTGTGTCGTCGTCTCCAACCTCGCCGGCACCTACGAGAATGCGTCACGGGAGTTGAACAAAGCGGTTCGTGATGTGCTCGCCGAGGCCAACCGGCAGGCGCGCCCGATCACCCCTGTTCAGCTCGGTGGCAGTGAAATCTACGAAATCCTGCGCAAACGAATGTGTAAGTACCTTCCTCAAAGCGAGGAGATTGATCGGGTGGCGGATGCCTTTGCCAGCGCGATCGCCGAGGCTGAAAAAGCCAAGTCGATCGGCAAGAGCACCGAACAGATCGCATCCGAGATTCATGGAAGTTACCCCTTCCACCCCGGACTCAAAGACGTTATCGCGATGTTCAAGGAGAACGAAAGTTTTCGTCAGACGCGAGGCCTGATGCGCTTCGTATCCCGCATTCTCAAGTCTGTTTGGGAGCGCCCGGTGAACGACGTGCTTCTCATCGGCGCGCAGCATCTCAACCTGCGCGATCCAGAGGTTCGCGACGAGGTATTGAGTATCTGCAATCTGCAGAGTGCCGTTGCGAAAGATATCGCCAATCATGGAACTGCCCACGCAGAGCTCATTAACGCCAAGATGAGTAGCGATGCAGGATCACACGTGGCGACCCTACTCATGACGGCGTCCCTCGCCAAGAACATGGATGGGATTCGGGGTCTCGATAAGCAGCGCGCGCTGGAATACCTGATTGCTCCATACCGCGATCCGCTCGAGTTCTCGGAAGCTTTCGAGGAGTTGCGCAAATCGGCCTGGTACCTCCACCCGGGCGAGCGCGGCGTCTACTACTTTTCCGATCAGGAAAACCTGACCAAAAGGCTGGAGAAGGAAGCCGAGCATGCGCCTGAAAACAAGATCGAGGAGGAGATGCGTCGCAGGCTGCTTCTGATGTTCGATCCGAAAACCAAGGACGCCTATGAACAGGCTGTCGCGCTGCCCAAGCTGGACGAGGTCAACCTCAAGGGTGGGCGAGTCCTGCTCATCCTGAGCCCGGATACGAAGATCCCGCCGGAGGAAGCCAAACGCTTCTTTGAGGCCGTGATCGAGAAAAACAACTTCTGCATCATTGCGGGCGATGGCTCCAGCCTCGCGAGCCTCGAGACCGCCGTGCGCCGCCTTTGGGCGGTTGCCAAAGTGAATAGGGAATTGCCTGCGAACCATCCCCAGAAAGCAGAGCTTGAGGGGAAGAGCGAAGAGGCGGAGATCGAATTTAGAAGCACCGCGATTGCTACCTTTAGTCGCCTGTACTTCCCAATGAAGGACGGCCTCAAGCCCGCCAAGTTCGCGATCACTTTTAACAACAACTGCTGGGAAGGCGAGGCGCAGGTCGAGCGATCGCTGACCGATACCGCCGCGTCCAAACTCGAGATCGATGTTGCAGGCCGAGCAGAGCAACTCATGCAGCGGGCGGAAGATCAGCTCTGGCCCGCGGGGCAACACCGCGTGCGCTGGGCGGACGTGGTCGAGCGGTCAAAGACCAACCCGCGCTGGTTATGGCTGCCGCCGAAAGGTTTGGAGCAGCTACGGCGAATCGCTGAGGGCCGCGGGCGCTGGGTCTACACCGACGACGGCTATATCGATAAGAACCCGGCAAAGGCGAAGACGTCGGTGGTGATTACCGAAACCCATTATGACGACACCACAGGCTCAGCCACGCTCAGAGTTTCGGCAGTCAGTGCCGGACCCAAGCCCGTGATTCACTTCACCGAAGACCCAAACGTAAGCGAGCGAAGCCCCGTGCTGCACGAGTTGCCCTTGACTACCGACAAGACTCGGCTCTTTGTCCTGGCGATTGATTCGGCCGGTGAGCACGAAACCGGCGAGATTCAGGTTTGGAAGAACCGGCTCGCCATCACCCACGAGCTGCGCGAGCATGGACAGAAGCGCCGCGTTGCGCTTCAGGTAGTACCCCGCGCCAGGCTCCGCTATACCCTTCGCTACAGCGGGACAAGGCTGCTGATGAGGTCGTAGCCAACCTGCGGGATAATGTGCCCGACTATCTCAAGCGCCGCGACGAGCTCGTGGCCGTTTGCAACTATCTCGCGAGCAAGCTCGCGCGGCTGCGGCCAGAGGAGGCCTCCGCGGCCAGGGTACTGAGCGGCCGGATCCGCAACGAGAAACTCGGCGCCGATAGATGCTGAACCGATTCTCCTCGCGGCTCACGCCGCTGGATCAGGAGTTTTTACGCGAGAAGTTGAGAGGCGCGCGGAGCTACCGGCGCATCGCCGGCTATTTCCGCAGCTCGATTTTTGAGATCGCCGCTGAAGAGATCGACAACGTCGGTCAAGTTCAGATCGTCTGCAACAGCGAGCTCGACCCGCATGACATCAGGGTATCCCGCGCGGCGCGCGAGCAGGCGCTCAAGGCGCAGTGGAACAAAGTTCCGGTAGAGAC
>JBQTKC010000246.1:0-3023 GCA_052386575.1 Beijerinckiaceae bacterium | reverse complement strand
AAGAGATCGGCGAATTTGATTTCGCTGTTGCAGGCAACGCACGGAATGGGCGTTTGCCCCGCCGCATAACTTTGCGCGAACGGCGAGATGACCTTGCGCTCGAACCTCTCCTCGTAGTCCAGCACGTAATGCGGGATGCCGAGGCGGGCGGCGGTAAGACGCGCATCATGAATGTCTTGACCGGCGCAACAGGACCCTTTGCGGTGAACCGCCGCGCCATGGTCGTAAAGCTGCAGCGTCACGCCGATGACATCGTAGCCTTGCTCCTTGAGTAGAGCGGCCACGACCGAGGAGTCGACCCCGCCCGACATCGCGACGACCACGCGAGTCTGCGCCGCGGGCCTATTGAAACCGAGACTATTTTGATCGTTGATCCCTCCCGCCGCGGGGTTTTCTTTCATTGCCGTCGCCCATCGCCCGATCAATTGACCTGCAGATGTCCAGCTGCCGTATACCTGTCCGGTACACGGGCTGAAGACAAGTCGCTCAGCCGACACGTCGCCGCGCGACCCTCGGCGGCCAATCCGCCGGGCACAAGCGCGAACCGTGGCGCATACTCCGCCGCCACGGGCACGAGCCTGCATTGCGCAGCGTCCGTATTTAATCCTTCCGCTATCCCAAATGCAAATCTGGGTAGCGCCACAGCTGCAATTTCCGCAATTTGCGGGATGCGGACGTGCGAGCGCGCGTCCAATATAGAAGCGCCACGTTCGACGGCTTGCGGCACGCGCCCCTATGCTTTGCTCATCGCATCAAGAGCAGCCTGATTTGCCGTCAGCGTGAAGCCCGCATGGACCATCTTGAGCCGCGTTCCCGCCGGCCACAGCCACACGACAGGCCCTTTCCTTAACGTCACGCAAAGAAATCGTCTCAAATGGAGACATAAGGCATAAAACATCGCGGCCGCGCCAAATATTAAAGGGCTTTGAAGGGGATTTCATTAGCAAAAGCGTAACTTTGGTTTAGGCAAATCTTAAAACACCTCGCCTATTTTGTCTGCCAGCAAGTCAGTCTGGTATGTGAGTTTCGACCATGGCCGAACCAAACCGTATTAGGACGAAATATGTCATCGGGCCCGACGGTAGCCCCCTGACCGTTGCGGATCTGCCGCCCTCCACGACCAAGCGTTGGGTAATCCGGCGCAAGGCGGAAGTCGTGGCGGCGGTGCGGGGCGGCCTGTTGTCGCTAGATGAGGCTTGCAGCCGCTATACATTGACGGTCGACGAATTTCTGTCCTGGCAATTGTCGATCGACCAATATGGTCTGGCCGGCCTGCGCACAACCCGCATTCAGCAATATAGGACCTGATCGTGCGCGGTCCGCCCGCGGTGGCCGTCTGCAAGTCCCTGCCAAACTCAAAAATGATCCGGCGCGTCTTCCGCCTCTCCTTCCGGCAGTTTGTGGCGTAGGACGAGTGGCACCTGAGCGACCGAGAAAAGCAAAATAAGGATAAAAATTCCTGGGAACTTAAAGGCGACCCAGGTGTCGCTTGATTGCGTGCGCCAAACGATCTCGTTTAGAAGTGCAAGTGCGAAAAAGAAGCCCCCCCAACGCAAGGTGAGGAGCCGCCAGCCGCGCTCGGTCAAGGCCATGGCGTGATCGAAAATGATTGGCAGGACCAGCCTGTTCATCGCGAGGCCGCCGATGAGCGCTACCCCGAAGCAAGCATAGAGCACGGTCGGCTTCATCTTGATGAAGGTGGCATTCTGCAAGTAAAGCGTGAGCCCGCCGAAAACAAGCACCAGGACCGCGGTCATCAGCGGCACGAAGGGCAGCCGCCGCGTCGAAACAAACGAGGCGGCGAGGGCCACGGCGACCGCCGCCATCAAGACGAGGGTGGCGGTGAAGAGCCCGGCGTTCGGACCGCTTAGGATCGGCGGCGGCAGGAAAGGCGCGACAGCGGGAGCAAAGAATTTCGGCCGCGCGTTGGCGATAAAAAATAGGATCAACGGCCCCATTTCCACGCCGAATTTGAGCCAAGGCGAAGGCGGCTTGCCTCGTGTCGCCTTCGGAACGGTGGCGTCCGCCTGCATTTCGTTCATTTCGTTTGAACTTTCCAATTTTTTTTCTGCGCGGCAATGCGCACATGCCTTTCGACGAACTCTTGCCCATGACCCAGCGCAGCGCCTATCGGCGGTTCAGCTAGCCTTCGTTAGAAGATTCAGGTTCATTTCGCCACAGCCGCAGCGAAGGCTCTCCTTCTTCCCCCGCTCAGGCGCGACGCGGAACATTTCCTGGCACGTCTCGCACGCAAACGCTCTAATCAAATTCTTATAAGCCGTGACGAGTGGGGCAAAATCCTGCTTCTGAAAGTTGGCCCAAGTGTTGAAGTGGGTGGCGGCGTTTAATTGCCATTGGTCCAGGCCGGCCTTGCCTTTTGCCTTGGTGAAAGCGACCTCGCGCGCCGAAATTTTCTCCATAACTTCTTTCAGGCCCGAGGAATTGGCCGCCGCCTTTCCCTTCTTGAAGAGATCGCCCAAGGTGTTCGCCGCGTTAGGCAGCAAATCACCAAGCATGAATTGTGCGTCGCCCCGAAACTCCACTGGGGCGCGCAGTCGGTCACACGCCTCCTTGGCGAAATGCTCCAGGAAGTGCCACAGCAAAGCTGCGGCGGCGCGCACGTCGTTCAAAGCGAGATGCTCATCCAGCTCTGCCCATACATCACGATCATCCCATTTGGTTGGACCAAGATCTATGCTCCACGTCCTAAAGTGCGCGAAGTTACGCGCCTCGATTACACCTTTGGACTTCATGTGCTTCAACCATATCTCGTCATGAGTCGTGAAAATAAACTGGACATTTGAGAACTTGCGCTTGAGAAGAGTACAGACTTCCCGACGGTGGCCAGCGTCAACGGACATAAGGACATTATCGAGGACGGCGAACGTGAAGTTTTCGCCTAGCACTACTTTGGCAGAATTATTTTTGTGTGAATCCTGAGACGCATTCGGCAGCGGGGACATCGTTCATGGATTTGCATTCGGAGGAGCGTCTTGATGACGGCTCGCCGGACCGGCGGGAGA
>JBQTKC010000245.1:0-2773 GCA_052386575.1 Beijerinckiaceae bacterium | reverse complement strand
AAATTTTGCTCCCCCCCGCCAATTTTCGCGGCAAGGCGCGAATTGGGTGGGGGTGGGGGGGCGGGGTTGGGTGGGACCCCCCCCAACGCCTCCAGGCGCAGCCACGCCGAACTCGACGCGGCGCCCGATCTGGACGCTGGCGATCCCTTCGAACTCGGAGGCCAGTACCGCGCGCTCGTTGAGCGGCACAACCACCTCAATGTGTTCGGCGGCTGCTGCGGCACAGATCACCGGCACGTGGAGCACATCGCCCTTGCCTGCACGGCCACCGTATAGAGGCGGTTCCGCGTGGCGGACGCGGGCCATGCTGCCCGGTCGCGGCGACCGGCAAGACCGCGGGGTGCTGCCACGTCGCGGGCCTGAAAATCGGTGTTGTTTCTCCGGCCTCCCGAAAAACGATGCACTTGACACCGCGTAATCCAGTCCATTTGGTGGTGAGGGCGCGCTGGGCGCGTTGGCCCGTTGGCGCTCAACCCTCAATGAAAGGGAAAACCCATGAACATTCGTGCCATTCTCTGCACGGCGTCTCTCGCCGTTTTGACTGTAAGCGCGCAAACCGCGGTTGCACAGCAAGGCGTGAAAGCCGGCGCATTGCGCTGCGAGGTCTCTGGGGGCCTCGGCCTTATTATCACGTCCAGCAAGGACATGAGTTGCGTTTTCACTTCGGCTCGCGGACACCGTGAGCGTTATACTGGCACGATTCGCAAATTCGGCCTCGATATCGGCGTAACCGATTCCGGCGTGTTGGCCTGGGATGTTTTTGCGCCATCAGTAGGACCCAAGCGTGGGGCTCTCGCCGGCGACTATGTCGGCGTCGACGCGTCGGCGACCATCGGGGCGGGCGTTGGCGCGAACGCGCTCGTCGGCGGCTCTAGCCGCTCGTTCACGTTGCAGCCCTTGTCGATTCAAGCGCAGACCGGCCTTGCTCTCGCCGCCGGCGTTGCCGAGCTAACCCTTCGCGCCGGGCCCTGAACACTGGCCGGGCAAGATGGCCCGTACTCCCTGTCGCGGGCCGCAAGTTTCAATCCGCCATGCCGGCCCAAATTCGGGATAGCGCAATTCCACATTGCCGCCGGCGCTTTGAGGCGATGCTCCCAGTTGGAGATGGGCGGCCTCCGCGCGTAGACTCGCCGCTCATTACACGTAGTTTGCGCCCGCTCTAGGCGCGCGGCGCCAAGCCGGTTCTAGCGATACACTTTGCCTCCATGAATTAAAAAAAATTCCAAACTGACATTTATTTGTTATCCTCTTCTTTTACAGAATTCTCCTTACGCAACAAAAGAGGAATGGCGCGCAACAAAGTAACATAGACAATAACCGCCGTAACGATAAATCTGGAGTATCCAGCCACGCTGCTCAAATCCAAGATTGCGCTCCCGGCAAGTGCTCCCAACAGAATTATCAAAAGCGCCCCGTAGAGCTTTTCATATACTTTGGGGCGCCGGACCGCCAAGACCGTTATCCCCGCCACCACTCCGGCAATTATTCCGAAGAGCGCTCCAGCAATTGTCCCACTCAGCAATCCGCCCACGTTTCGACCCAATCGATCAACCGCCAGCAAACATGGAAACGGAGCTTGCCAAATGCAATCTCCTCTGCTCAAATTGGCCGCCCTTGCGGACAAGCATCGATCGTGTCGATGACGCAAGCCGCGTCGTTAAGGCAACGTAATTATTTGATTTAGCGGGCGTAGTTCAATGGCAGAACGGCAGCTTCCCAAGCTGCATACGAGGGTTCGATTCCCTTCGCCCGCTCCACCCTTTGCGATTTGCGTTCCGGCAACCTCCCGATCCCCAGTCGCGTCAATAGCGCACCCGCACATATTCGCCGGGCGCGTCGCAGACCGGCTCCAGCTCTCCGTCGCCCGGCAGGCGCGCCGGCACTTCTCTGCGCGATTGGCGCGTGATCCATTTGATCCAATCGGCCCACCAGCTGCCTTTGTGTTTCGCCGCGGCGGCAAACCAATCCTCGAACTCGCCGGCCGGCGCCTTGCCGCGCCAATACTGATATTTCAGCTTGCCGGCCGGATTGACGACTCCGGCTATGTGGCCGGAACCGGCAAGCACAAAGCGGACCCTGCCGCCAAGAAGCTTGGCGCCGACGAAGACGGATTTCGCGGGCGCGATATGATCCTCGCGCGCCGCCAGATGGTAGACGGGAATCGTGACCTTCGAAAGATCGAGGGTCTTGCCGCAGAGCTTCGCCTTGCGCCTCGCAAGCCTGTTTTCGAGATAAAAGTCGCGCAGATAGGCGAGATGGTTGGCCGCGGTCATCCTTGTCGAATCCGCGTTCCACGCCATTAGGTCGAAAGCAAGCGGCGGTTTGCCCATCATGTAATTATCGACCACATAGGACCAAATTAGATCTTCCGGCCGGAGCAGGTTGAAGGCCGAAGCCATCGCCGACGCGTCGAGATAGCCGGTCGCCGCCATTTTTTTTTCGAGCGCGTGCAAACTCTCCTCGTCGACAAAAATCTTAAGATCCCCAGCCTGGCTGAAATCGGTCTGGGTCGCGAAAAATGACGCGCTCGTGATCCGCTTGTCGCCGGTCGCCGCCATATAGGCGAGCGTCATGGCGAGCAGGGTCCCGCCAATGCAATAACCAATCGCGGTTACCTCGGATTCGCCGGTCGCTTTTTCAATCGCGTCGAGCCCGGCGCAGATGCCTTCCCGCATATAGGCTTCAAATCCCTTGTCGCGATGGCGCGTGTCGGGATTGACCCACGATATTATAAAGACGGTGTGGCCTTGCGACACCGCGAAGCGCACGAAAC
>JBQTKC010000244.1:0-4662 GCA_052386575.1 Beijerinckiaceae bacterium | reverse complement strand
CCTTCTCCAGGACATCGAGGGCAAGGACCTCGTCACCGACCAGATTTTTTCGGGCAAGGTTGAAAAGCAAGGCGGCCATGGATCGCTCGAATGGGCAATCGGCTGGCTCGCCTTCGACGACGGCTTCGTGCATTCCTATTGCAACACCATTCCCACCCCTGACGGCGGCACCCACGAGGCCGGCCTTCGCGCCGCGCTGGCGCGCGGCCTTAAGGATCACGCCGAGCGGAGCGGCCTTTCCAAGAAGGCGGCCGCGGTGACCGGCGACGACGTCATGGCGTCCTGCGCCGCGATGGTTTCCGTCTTCCTTCGCGAGCCGGAGTTTCAGGGCCAAAATAAGGGCCGGCTTTTGACCAATGAAGCCGCCAAGATCGTCGAAGGTACCTTGCGCGATGCCTTCGATCATTGGCTCGCGGCCTCGCCATCGCACGCAGCCAAGCTTTTGGACTGGACGATCGAGCGCGCCGAGGAAAGACTGCGCCGGCGCGCCGAGAAGGATGTTGCGCGCAAGACCGCGACGCGCAAGCTCAGGCTTCCGGGAAAACTCGCGGATTGCGCGAACAACTCGGCGCAAGGATCGGAACTCTTTATCGTCGAAGGCGATTCCGCCGGCGGCTCGGCCAAGCAAGCGCGCGACCGCGCGAACCAGGCGGTACTGCCGTTGCGGGGCAAAATCCTAAACGTCGCCAGCGCCGCGCGGGAAAAACTCGCGGCCAATCAGCAGCTGAGCGATCTCGTCCAGGCGCTCGGGTGCGGCACCGGAGCGCATTACAAGGAACAAGACCTCCGCTACGAAAAGATCATCATCATGACCGATGCCGACGTAGATGGCGCCCATATCGCGTCCCTCCTGATTACCTTTTTCTTTCGCGAGATTCCGAAACTCATCGAGGCCGGTCATCTCTATCTGGCGGTTCCGCCGCTCTACCGGTTGACCCAGGGTGGCAAACAAGTCTATGCCCGCGACGACGCGCATCGCGATTTCTTAATCGCCAAGACGCTCACCGGTAAGGCCAAGATAGAAATCAGCCGCTTTAAAGGGTTGGGAGAGATGGTCTCGGCGCAACTTAAGGAAACGACGATGGATCCAAAAAGGCGCGCCCTGCTCCGCGTCGGCGTTCTTGCCGAAGACCGGGATGGCACGGCAAGCTCGGTCGAGCGTTTGATGGGCAACAGGCCGGAGGCGCGCTTTGCTTTCATTCAGGAGCGCGCGGCTTTTGCCACCGCCGCCGAACTCGCCGTGGATTGATCGCAGAGCTGGGCGCGATCGAAACATCTTTAAGCCATCGGCGCCGCCAGCCGCGCGCCGTCCGGCGTTGGCGCGAAACGTCTTTCTTTCATTGCGCAAATCGAACGGAATCCTTTGCGACGCAAGGCACGGCGCGCGGCTAATTCAAGAAACGCGGCCGAGGCCGAAATCTCCGGCAAGAACGCCGCGCGGAACCAACCGCCGCGCCCAACATCTTTCGCGCCTGCCTAGCTTGCATAAGGGTTCGGCCCTCGCACCGCGGCGGCGGGCGGCGAGCGCCCCGCCGTTTCATTGCCCATCGGCAGGTCCGGACGCGGGACCTGCCGGGCGAACAATTGGCGGCTTTCGCCGGGCGCGCCGCTCACCCCCTTTGTAAAATCGAGGCGACCGCTCGTGCTCGCGTTGCGCCAGCGGCGGCGGACAGAACGGCGGCCGCTTTTCTTGGTCTAGCCCCGATGCCAGCGGCGGCCCGGCGGCCTTGCCGCGACAGGCTGCAGGGTTAATGCGCCGATGCCGGCGGACAAATTGAGGCCTGTCGTTGTGCCGGAAAGCGGCTGGAGGCTTATCGTATTGGCGTAGCCGCCGACGAGCGTATTGGCGCTGCCGCCGGCCCCTAACGCGATGCCAACGCCCGGGCCGCCATAATTGCCGGCGAGCGCATAGCGGTGGCCGGGAGGCCCCGCGGTGTATACGCCCCAGGCGAACTGGCCGGGACCTGTCGCCCCAATGTCGAGGCCGATTCGGCTGATCGATCCGGCATAATATTCAGGCCGGCCACGCACCGGATGAAACACACATGAAAGGGTTTTGTTCGATCCGATGATAAAGCCGATCCCAGGGGCGACATTGCATGTGAGCACGCCGGACTGTACTTGTGCGGCGCATGGCGCGGTGGCGGTCAAACCGGCAAACATGGCGCCGAGGAGCGCCGTGCGCACCGGCGGGAAAAACGAACACTTCATGAAGATTTACCCCTTAAGTGAGAACCTGATCCCCGAGACAAGCCGCGGCGCGGCCGCTAATAGGAATACAGGCTTATACCCCCGGCGGTCAGCTCCGGAACAGCTAAATTGCGGATGAATGGTAGCGTGCATAAACTTTCTCGCCAGTTTTCATCCTTTGTCGCCGTTGGCTTTATCGCGACTGGCGTCCATTACGCGCTTTTGATCGGGCTGGTTGAGGTAGCCGGGATGCCGGCGGTGGCGGCCGCGTTGATCGGCTATGGGGCGGGTGGAACGGTTTCCTACGGGCTCAGCCGACGTCATGTTTTTCGCTCCGATTTGCCCCATCAAGCGGCAGCTTCGCGGTTCACGGTAGTGGCCGCCGTGGGCTTTGGGCTCACTTTTTTGTTTATGTCGCTCTTGGTGAATTGGGCCGGTATTCCTTATCTTCCGGCGCAAGTCGCGACAACCGGCATCGTCATGTTTTGGAGTTTCGTCGCGCATCGGATATGGACTTTCTCCGCCGGCAAGACAGCCAACCCTGCGTTAGGCCAAAAAGCCGGCCTCAAAACGTCTTTTCCTCCATCCTAAGCATGTCCCGAAAAAGTTGCTCGAGTTTTTCGATAAGGACATGTTCCGACTCCTTGAATTTGAGCGCTCTAGAGTCCGGACCAAGAGCCTGGCTCAAATGACAACTTGCGCGAGCCGGCGGCGCGCGGTCTGGATGCAGGCCAGGGTGCCAAAGGTGGAGGGTCGCCGCGAGTTTTTCATCCTGGCCATTGTCAGAAAACCGATCCAATCACAGCCAGGGTTCAACCCGGCTTCTTCGCGGACGGCTTTTCCAGGGACCATGGCGCTTGTATGAGGGCGGATTCAAGTTCGCGGGGGTTGGCCAAGCGTTCCGCGCGACCTTCGGGGTGAGAAGCCTTCACGCGCTCCACGACGCGCTGGAGATGCGCGCGGCGAGAGGTCAAGGCGCATCGCACGCTTTCGTTCCACAGGCAATGCGCGTCGCCCGAAGGGTCGGCCGGGCGGCCCGCCGCCTCTCGCTCATGTTGCAGCGATTGATCGTAAGACGATAGCGTATTGGCCGCGAAATAGGCGGGCTTTTTGTCGTGGCGCGCCTCGCCGCCGGCGTTGATGCTGCATGTGGGCCGTCCCGGATCGAGACAATTGGCGGCGAGAGGTTCGCTCTGCTGCACGATTTCCGCGATTTCATGCAGATACCAATATTCGGGCTCGGGGACCGGCGTGTGGTTACGCCGTCGCACGTTTGCGGCTTCCCGGGCGATCATGGGGAAGTCCCGCTTCACCCTTTCATGCGCGGCAACAAAGCACGGACCTGAAACAGTCACACAGTTCAAACTGCTGTGGTCGTCAAAGATTACCAGCGTGCCATACGCGTTGGACCACAATTTCGCCGTGTGGCCATGCACCGCGTTTCCTGGATAATAGGGGATCAAAACGAATGTCTTGTGGCCAAGGCGCCCGGCGAAGGCTGCTTTGCCGCGATCTCCATTGCGCGGCGACGCGCCGGGCACTCCGCTTGCGGAGACTGTAACCTGAAAGGTCTCAAATTGCATGGCAAGCAGACGCTCAAGCGAAAGCACGGGATTCCAGGCGTTCGGCCACGCCGCGCGCGCGCGCCGGTCACGGCTCGCCACGGGCCGCTTGATGAAGAGATTCTGTGAACACTGAGTGAAAACCTCTTCCGTGCCGCCGGCACAGAACACCAGCAGGCGGTCCTCGCGGAGTGCGGCGCGCCGCCAAGGTTCGAGAGCATTCGGAGCAAGGCCGTAATCCTTTGCAACTCGCACCGGTTCGAGCATCTCCGCCGCGAACAAGGTGATGTGCAAACCCATGGCGTCGGGATCGTGGGGATGCAGCGCCAGCAAGGCGAGCTTCCTGCTGTGAATCACACGGTCCACGACCTCGAGAACGGCACCGTCGGCGCCACGTTCGCGCGCGTGCAGGTGAGGTTCCGCGCAACGGATTTCTTCGCCGGCAACGAGCTTGCGATAGGACAAAGGCATGGCGTCACGGCCGCCAAGCCAGCGGCCCACGGCGGCCTGTTCGTGCCCATTCGCTGGTTTCGGCAGCAGGAGCGGCACCGCCACTGTCTGAAAGTCGATCACCATGATAGCCGGCGCGCCTTCGCGCCCCTCCAGCATCGCGGCGAAGGTCTTGCGGCAATGCCGCCACAGCAGACCGCGCGGGGCGCCGCCGCTCGCAAACAAGACCTGCGTGGCGGTCATTGCGAATGCGCCCATGAGGGGATTCAAAAACTGCCGGTATTGCCGCTCATAGAAAGTGTCGGCGCCCTTGGCGACGGTGGCTTCCTCAAGGGGACGATATTTCCGTTTCGATTTCGCCGCGCTCAACAAATATTGCACGACGTGTTCGGCCGCGGGACCCGGCGCCCCGGTACGGCGCAGAAAGCGTTCGGCTGCCCGCTCCCGCCAAACCGGCGGG
>JBQTKC010000243.1:0-4088 GCA_052386575.1 Beijerinckiaceae bacterium | reverse complement strand
GAGACCAAAGACTACTAGGTGAAATCCGCCCCGCAAGCGGACGCCGAGCCGCCATCTTGGCCTTTCCCGCCCTTTTGAACATTGTCGAGGGAAAGACCGCATTTTGAGGCTCACGAGCGCGCAACATGGATATTTGTATCTCATGGAATACGGTTTCATGAGACACAACATATGTAGGATGGTATGGATGAGCCACAACGGCGCCCCTTTCTCCCTGCCCGCGCCGCCCGTGCACAATTGACCTCAAGCGGCAGCATAACAATTTGATCGTGATTGCGGAAACCTTCAGACGCAATTTCGAGGCGAGAAACGCGAACGGCGAAGCTCTGATGGCTGGCGCATTTCTGGTTTGTTTAGCACGCGTGTCATTTTTTCTTGCGCCGAAGCCAATACTCGACCCAAGGCAACAGGGCGAGGGCAACGAACCAGCCGAGCTCATAGCGGTCCGTTAAAAAAATGAAAATGATGCCGCCAACCGTCAAAGCGAGACTAATGCCGATGATCCCTCGGCGGCTTTTGAGGTAACGAATGATCGCTTTGTCTTTCTCCAACATGTGTCAAACCCACCATTCACCGGGTTAGAGCGTGCTTCTAAAGCCGCGAGGAACCCATGCCTCATCCTAGAAGAGGCGGTTTTTGAAGCAGGCTCTCGAGATCAGTGTAGACGTTTGGGAGAGCTCAGTGAAGAGGGCGGCGGCGGCGGCTGTGGCGGCTGAGCTTTCCGCCGTATCGACGGCCAGGAAAAACGCGGCAGTGGTGCGATTGCGTATCCGAAAATTCGACCCGCCAAATGTCGATGCAGCTCCGCCCGCACGCGCGCCGAATCGTGCAGCGGTGGTTCAAAAGAGTCATCGTTGCGGAATCGCCGGCCGCATTAAAGCCAAATCCTTACCAAACCCCGGTGTTGGGCATGGACGCCCATGGTTCGCGCTTCGCCATAGGCGCGCCCTTCTGTAAGAGCTCGATCGAAATATTGTCCGGCGAGCGGATGAAGGCCATTGCGCCATCGCGGGGCGGCCGGTTGATGGTGACGCCGGCCCTCATGAGCCGGTCGCACAGCGCGTAAATATCCTCGACGGCGAAGGCCAGGTGACCGAAGTTGCGGCCGCCAGCATAAATTTCCTTGTCCCAATTATGGGTCAGCTCAATGAGCGGCGCTTTGAATTTCGTCGCGCGATCCGTGTCTCCCGGCGCGGCGAGAAACACGAGAGTATAGCGGCCGGCGTCGTTGCTGGTACGCCGCATCTCGACGAGGCCGAGCTTTTCGATGTAGAAATCGAGCGATTGCTTAAGATCCGCGACGCGAACCATGGTATGGAGATATTCCATGATCTACCTCTTCTTCACCCAATGGCGGCGGCCGGAAGCCGCGCGTTGTGCGACCAAACGCCAACCCTTCGTTTGGCATACTATATAGCATCGATGCGCGGTTCTGCCGCGCCGCCTCCTAGACACCTTGAGTTAGATATCCGATGCGCGGAACTTCCGTGGCCGTTGAGCGGGAAGCGTCGAAAAACGGGGCCAACCGGCTAAAGGAGAGGGCGGCGCTTGCCTCGATCGCGGTGAGCACGCTGCTGACGGCGGCAAAATTCGCCGCCGGACTTGCCTCGGGCTCGCTGGCGGTCCTCTCCGAGGCTGGCCATAATCTCGCCGATGTGGCAGCCACCGCGCTTACCTATTTCGCGATACGGGTCGCGAACAAGCCCGCCGACGAAGATCATCAATTCGGCCACGCCAAGGTCGAGTCGCTGGCCGCCCTGGTCGAAACCGGGTTCTTGTTCGCGCTCGCCGTTTTTGTCCTGATCGAAGCGACTTCCCGGCTTTTTGGACACGCCATAAAAATCGAGGCGAATCCTTTCGTCTTCGGTGTTTTGATCGCCTCGATCATCGTGGATTTGGTGCGTTGGCGGTCGCTGAGGCGCATCGCCGCGACGACAAAAAGCGACGCGCTCGCCGCCGATGCGTTGCATTTTTCAAGCGATATCGTCAGCTCCGGCCTGGCGCTCTGCGGGATCGCCGCGGCGCGTTACGGTTATCCGCAAGGCGACGCCCTGGCGGCCTTGGGGCTAGCGCTTTTCATCGCGGCGGCGGGCTTTCAGATCGGCCGGCGCACCGTCAATGCGCTCATTGACGCAGCGCCGAAAGGCCTCAGCTCGCAAATCCGATCTATCGCACAAACGGTTCCTGGAGTGGTCAAGGTCGAGACGCTCCGGTTGCGTCCGGCCGGAGCCGAGGTGTTTGGCGACATAGCAATCACCGTATCGCGAACCTTACCGCTTGAGAAAGCCGCGGCGATCGAAGAGGATGTCGTAGCCGCGATCGCGGCCCAGCATCCCGAAGTCGCGGTCACGGTCGCGGCGCAGCCGGTCGCCCTCGACGACGAAACGATTCTCGAACGCGTCCTTTTGATCGCGGCCAAACGCCGTGTTTCAGTCCATCACGTCACCACGCAGGAAATCCCGGGGCGGACCGCGATCAGTTTCGATGTCGAGCTCGACGGCCGCATGACCCAAGGCAATGCGCATGAAATCGTCTCCGGACTGGAGAGCGAGGTCGGCCGCGAACTCGGCCCCGGCGTCGAAGTCGAGACCCACATCGAACCGTTGGAGCCTCGCCCATTGCAAGGTCAGGACGCGCCGCCGGCGACACGCGCGAAAATCGCCCATGCCCTTGCGAATTTGGTGTCCGGAACGGGACCAATTCGCGATGTGCACAACATCCGGGTGAGAACCACGCCGGATGGCCTGGTTGTCAATTACCATTGCCGGGTCAGCCCATACCTCAGCGTCGGCGAGGTGCACGAACACGTCGACGAGCTCGACCGGAAAATGCGTGCCGGCTTCGACGGCATCGTCAGAATCGTCGGCCACGCCGAGCCGTTGCGGGCATGAGCGAGCATCGCCCCGCTTCGCTCCCGCCTTTTGCCATGCTCGTCTCTTTGTTGCGGGCGCGCCGCTTCGCGGGGTTATTCTGGTGCCAGTTTTTTTCTGTCTTCAACGATAATTTCGTGCGCAACATGCTCGCCATGCTGATCTTGTTCCGGCTCGGCGAATTGGAGGCAGGTCCCCTGATCACGCTCGCTGTTGGCACTTTCATGGCGCCCTCGCTTTTCCTCTCCGGGCTTGGCGGCGAGATGGCGGATGCGGAGGACAAGGCGTGGCTCGCGCGGCGACTCAAATTCGCGGAAATATTGGTCCAGGTTGTTGCGGCTTTGGGGCTCGTTCTCGCCTCGCTGCCACTGCTCTACACGGCGCTGTTTGGGCTCGGCGTCGTCGCGGCTTTGTTCGGCCCGGTCAAATACGGCATTCTTCCCGACCTTCTGGCGAAACAGGAACTGCTCGCCGGTAACGCCCTCGTCGAGGCGGCAACCTTCATCGCCATTTTCTTGGGACTGATCGCGGGCGGCCTGTCCGTCACGGGACGGTCGCCGGAAGGCACCGTCCTCCAGCTCATGGCCATTGCCATCGCCTGTTTCGTGGCTAGTCTTTTCATCCCCGCCGCGGGGCGCGCGGCGCCCGGTCTTCGCGCGAACGTCAATGTCTTTGCATCGACCTTCGCCCTCCTGCGCGAAGTGGCGCACGATCGAACCCTCTGGAAACGGAGCGCGGCCGTCTCCTGGTTTTGGACCAGCGGCGCGGTCGCTCTCTCGCTGGTGCCGGTGGTTGTCCGCGACAAGACCGGCGGCGGCATCGAGGTCGAGACGGCGGTGAGCGCGCTGTTCGCGCTCGGCATTGGGACTGGCTCGCTGGCCGCGGCGGTGATTGCCCGCGGGCGGATTTATTTGAAGCCGGTGCCTTTCGCCGCGCTCGGCATGGCGGCTTTTCTGATCGACCTCGGCACCGCGACATTCTTACTGCCGGTTGCAACGGCGGAAGCGGGGCTTGCTGAATTCTTTTCATCCGCGGCCGGTATCCGCATCGCCTGCGATGTCGCGGGCCTCGCCTGCGCCGGCGGCCTCTTCGTGGTCCCCTTGTTTACCGCGATCCAGGCCGATGCTCCAAAAGACCGGCGCGCCAGGATTGTTGGCGGCGTGAATATTTTGAACTCCGCTTTCATGGTTTTGGGAGTAGCCGCGACCGCCGGGCTGC
>JBQTKC010000242.1:0-4460 GCA_052386575.1 Beijerinckiaceae bacterium | reverse complement strand
GCGCCGGCTCGTCACCCTGGAGCGGATGGCGGCGGCCGCATGAGCGCCGCAAGGCGCGGGGCGCTCAAAGGGAGCGCAACGAGCTCCGGACGGGGGCGCCGCGGCGGGGAGGCGGCGAACTTCGCGGCGCAACACGGCGCCGCGGCTCCCCAAACAGGCCTTCTTTCACCTCCGCCGCATCAAAAGCTTAAATTCTTCGAGGTCCCCAACTGTTAGCAGCAAGTCGCATTTGATGACAGACGAGCTCGTATCTTACGAAAGCATCGGCAAAGAATTTGAGAACCATGCGACCGTGAACCATTCGGCAAACGAGTACGTGCGCCTCGGCGATTTCGTTCACATCAACACCCCTGAGTGCCGCTTTAGCCTCATGAAGCGAGCAGTATTCGGAACCCATCATGCTATCAGCGAAGCTCATCTGCCACGCTACCTTGTAGAATGGGATTTCAAATGGAACACCCGCGCCATCTCGGATGCAGAACGCGCCGAAGCGCTCTTGCGGGGCGCGCAAGGAAAGCGGCTGCTTTATCGGTAACTAACGAAGCCACGAACGCCTAAGCAGGTCGTTCGCGCTTTTCGGTACTGCCGTGCTCGTCGCCAACCTGATCGGGCATTCCTTTCACACGCTCTCTCTTCGGGCGCGGTTGATGCGGCATATGAAGCAATTTCAATAGCAATTCGTCGCGCCGAGTCTCGCAATCCACATGAATCTTTCGGGTAGAAACCACGATTCGCCTTTACTAACAAGTGACTCCGTGCTGAATCCCCAACCGCAAACTACCAAGTAGAACCGGGCATGACCGTCGAAAGCTTGCCCGGTTCTACCTGTTTGCTGGTGGAGCCTAGCCTTGAGGTTGCGACGTTAATCGCGCCTCAAGGCAACCACCTTAGGCCCCGTGGTGAAATTGGTAGCCACAGCGGACTTTAAATCCGCCGCCCTACAGCACATGTGGGTTCGAATCCCACCGGGGTCACCATTGTGCACAAAACGCACAAAGAATTCCTACACCATTAAAGATTCCATTTAAAATGGATTATTTGCTAGCAGCAACCATTATGCACAGCTTACGCTTCCGGCCTGTCACGCGACTGTGCATCTACATTTTGTCTGTTGGTACGTCAACCGGATAGTTGCCCGCCCTTTGGCTTGAATAGGCAGACTCGAACCCGCCCGGTCAGGCGTTCCCTGACTACTATACGCCTACGCCGGATGAAGACATATGGATTGCAGCTTTGGAAATTGGAACTCCAAACCGGCTCCGCGTGAAGGGGAAATCGAAACAACTTGCGCTCGTTGCAACATTCCTCACCACAGTTCTTGGTGTACCAGTCGCCGGCACGGAGGCAATAAAGAACTACGCCGAGGCACAGAAGGCATTCGTTGAATCTGACCTGATCCGGCTGGAGATAAAAGAGAAAGCCGGACGGCTCTACCGAGAAGGGAAGATCAGCGAGAAAGCTCTTTTACACAAGCTTCACCTAGCCGATGAGTTGGTTGACAGCGTCGCGGTCACGCGGAGCATCGTGCCCTCTCAGGCAATCACAATCGCGCCAGCTGCAGGCGTCGTCCGTTCGATGTTTTGAAGCGTGTCGGGCACAGCGCCGCTACCAGTGCACTTCAACCGCCGCTCGCGAATCGGCCTTCGACGCAGGCAATTGCAAAAGCGTATTGCAGCGCCACCTCCTCCAGATGATCGAAGCGCCCGGGCGCGCCGCCATGCCCCGCGCCCATGTTGGTCTTAAGAAGGATTGGTTGGCCGCCCGTTGTCATGGCGCGAAGCTTCGTAACCCACTTCAATGGCTCCCAATAAGTGACACGCGGATCGGTCAGGCCGCCAAGCGCCAGAATTGGCGGGTAAGGCTTGGCCTCGACATTCTCGTAGGGCGAATAGGAGCGCAAGACCGCGAAGGCGGCCTTGTCGGTGATTGGATTGCCCCATTCGAGCCATTCGGGCGGCGTTAGCGGCAGACTCGCATCAAGCATCGTATTCAAAACATCGACAAAAGGCACATCCGCGATGACGCCCACAAATAATTCTGGCGCGAGATTGACGGCGGCCCCAATGAGCATTCCGCCCGCGCTGCCGCCCTGGGCCACGATCCGTCCCGGCCCGGTGTAGCCGGCCGCTATGAGGTGTCGCGCCACGGCGACGAAATCGCTAAAAGTGTTCGGCTTTTTGCCAAGTTTCCCATCGGTGTACCAGTGCCAGCCCTTGTCCGTGCCGCCGCGGACATGGGCGATCGCACAGATGAAACCGCGATCTGCGAGACTGAGGCGATTGGTGGAAAACGAGGCAGACACGTGCGAGCCGTAAGCACCATAGCCGTAGAGCAATAAAGGCGCGGATCCATCGAGCCGCGTACCAGCGCGATAAAGGATCGAGACCGGAACTTGTTCGCCGTCCGTGGCGAGCGCGAACAGCCGCCGTGTGACATAATTTGCGGAATCGTGACCCGAGGGAATGATTTGGCGCTTGCGCAGGACTCGCTTGCGAGTGGCGAGATTGTAGTCGTAGGTTTCCCAAGGCGTCGCCATCGATGAATAGGTAAATCTGAGCGTTTCCGTCTCATATTCGAGACGTTCATCGAGTCCGAGCGAATACGCTTCTTCGCGAAAAGCGGTCGCATGTTCCTCGCCGCTGGCGAAATGCCGGATCACGATCCGCGGCAGACCCGCTTCGCGCTCGATGCGCAAGAGATAATCCGGATAAACCGCGGCACTGATGATCATGCGCCCGGGACGGTGCGTGACCTCGTCGATCCAGAACGAACGTTGGGGGCTCGCCAAAGGCGCGCTCACGATCTTGAAATCTTCGGCTCCGCCGGCATTCGTCCTAATAAAGAGCCGGTCGCCGCGATGTTCGACGTCATAGCGTAAACCCGGCGCGCGAGGCTCGACGAGGCGGGGTGTTGCGTCGCCATCGGCAAGATCGAGCAGATGGCATTCGGAGGAATCATGATCGTCGACGCTTATGATTGCGAAGCGCGTCGATTGGCTGCGCCTGATGTGAATGAACAAGCCAGGATCGTGCTCCGCGAAGACGCAAGTGTCGGCCGAGGGATCGGCTCCGATCCGGTGCCGGAACACTTCGGCCGGGCGGTGATTTTCATCGGTCCGCACATAATAAAAGCCAAGCGAATCCGTCAACCATACAAGGTCGCCGCCGGTATCATTGATCACCTCCGCGCTGTCCTTTGGGCGACTCTTCTCGCCTGCTTGGCCGGTGCTCAAGTCGCGGATCCGAATCGAAAAAAGCTCCGAACCCGTCTCGTCGGCGCTCCACGCTAGTTTGGCGTGATCCGGGGAATGGCAGGCCGCGCGCGCTTCAAAAAAGCTCTTGCCGCGCCCTTGCGCGTCGCCGTCGAGCAGAACTTCCTCGGGTCCGCCGGAACGTTTAACGCGGCAAAAGACCGGGTGCTGGCCGCCATTGTGGTGGCGGGAATAATAAAACCACGGACCGTCTTGGCGGGGAACCTCGCAATCGTCTTCTTTGATCCGCCCGCGCATTTCCTTGACAAGCGCGGCGCGCAACCCGGCGAGCGGCGCGAGCATCGCCGCCGCATAGCCGTTCTCGGCCTCGAGCAGAGCCCGTATGTCGCCTGGCAAGGCGGCGGGATCGCGCAATACTTCGCGCCAGTTCGCGGCCTTCAGCCACCCATAATCATCGTCCAGCGTTACCCCATGGAGGGTCGTTTGCGTGCGGCGCTTTTCGGCGGCTGGCGGCGCCGTCTTGCGGGGAGCGGGCGATTCGAGCTTGCGCATCCATCATTCTTCAAGAACACGGCG
Organism: Beijerinckiaceae bacterium; assembly: GCA_052386575.1. Taxonomy (GTDB): domain Bacteria; phylum Pseudomonadota; class Alphaproteobacteria; order Rhizobiales; family Beijerinckiaceae; genus Methylocapsa. The sequence continues at coordinate 673 of JBQTKC010000242.1, read as the reverse complement.
AGCTATGCAGCTTGAACATTATCCGCCTTTCCTAAGCATTTTCCCCGTTTTGCGCCATGTCCGGCCTCGCCGCGGTGCCTGCCGAAGCCTTTGCCTTAGCGCCGCGGACTGACGCTCCCTTGGAGGACCGCGAGCTCGTCTTTGGCATCGCTACGTTTCCGCGCGCAGAGTTGGCACCCTGCCACGCCCGGATTGATGCACTCCAAACCGATCCCGTCCCGTCCGGCCGGAGCGCGGGCGCTAATGAGGCCAAATGCCTTGGAGAACGCCGCTCGCCTGTGCCGAGCGGCCTGCTATAAGATCGCCTCGATCCCTTTATTTTTGGCGAGGGCGAGAAGCTTGAGAGAAGGACCGCTCGGGCGCACCTCTCCGCGCTCCCATTTGCTGACGAGAACTTTGGTCACGTTCAACGCCAGGGCAAAGGTCGCTTGGCTCATGTGCGAGTTCTCGCGGATCTGTTTGATCGCTTCAGGCGCAAGAGCCTCCGCGGGCGTCAGGCAGCTTAAATCGAAATGCCGCATGGTGGCTTTGTCGATCACGCCAACGTCGTGGAGGTCCGCTGCAACCTCATGAAGCGGCCGGAGCGCATCGCTCCGGTAGCGCTTCGTTTGGGTCATATCTTTAACTCTCTCCATCCTTTTATGGCGCCTAGTTTCTCAAGCTTCACGCCGGT
>JBQTKC010000241.1:0-4025 GCA_052386575.1 Beijerinckiaceae bacterium | reverse complement strand
CAAGCGCGATCGGCAGATCGTAATGACTGCCTTCCTTGGGGAGATCGGCGGGAGCGAGATTGACGGTGATGCGTTTTGCCGGCATCGCGAGACCCGACGCATTCAGCGCGGCGCGGACTCTTTCGCGCGATTCAGCAACCGCCTTGTCGCCGAGGCCGACCACCGTGAAGACCACGTTGCCGTTGGCGATTTGCACTTGCACGTCGACTGGCCGCGCCTCGATGCCTTCGAACGCTACCGTAGCTACTCTGACGACCATGGGCATATGCCCCGCTTTCCACACTGAGGCGAGCTTAACGGAGAAACCGCGCCCTGCGCGCGAGATCGCGGGCTTCCCTTGGTCATTAATACCGGTACACCTAGAATGGCATCACCTATCAGCCACGCCATGCAAAGCATTCCGGTGCCGAATAGGAGGCCAAACCCAAGTTCCGGGCTTGACGGCAAATGGCCGGCCGCATCCGACGCGCTGTACCAAAATAGACTCACCCAAACGAGCATGAATAGATTGAATGCATCAAACAGAATTCGGAAGACGATTCCGAAAATCCCGAGCTTTCTTTTTTCTTTGAGGATCATGGCTGGCATGGCGGTCCCGAAATGACCGGAAATCAGAGCGTGAAATTTATCAACTGTCAACGGTTATTTTTCATCATAAATCCAGCACCAAGCTCATGGCGCTTATTGAGAAATTCACGCTAGCTGGATCTGTACCAGTGAGTTTCGGCTTATGCCATCAGTCTCTGCAGCAGCTGGGATTGGAACCGACCGGCCGAAGCACCGCAAGCCGGTGGCTCTGGCGCGCCTCTTGCTGCGCCTCGCCGCTGCACTAAGTTGCACGGAATACCTCGAAACACGAAGGAAAGCGATGGTTTCGCGTATCCGGAAGGTACCCTGCTTCGATCTGGCCGTCTTCGGCGGCACCGGCGATCTCACCCGCCGCAAGCTTTTTCCCGCGCTATTTCACCGGTTTCTCGATGCGCAGTTCTCGCTGCCGACCAGGATCATTGGCGTGTCGCGGCGGCCCATGGATCACGCCGCCTATCGGGTAATGATTGCGCATGCGCTCAAAGAGTTCGCCGCCGCCGCCGCGCGCGGCGAAGCGATCGAGAGCTTCCTCGAATTGATCCATTATGTCAGTCTCGATTTTGACTCGGAGGCGGGGTGGGATCTCCTCGGCAGCGAGCTCGACGGCGATCCCTCGCGCGTGCGCGCGTTCTACCTCGCGACAGATCCGGATCATTTTCCGCCGATCGCCAAGCGACTCGCCGCGCACTCGCTCGTCACCCCGGCCGCGCGCATCATTGTCGAGAAACCGATCGGCAAGGACGGCGCCTCCGCCGCATGCATCAACGATGCGATTGGCGCGGTGTTTCCGGAGAAGCGGATTTTCCGCATCGATCATTATCTTGGGAAGGAGACGGTGCAAAATCTGATGGCGCTGCGCTTCGCCAATGCGCTGTTCGAGCCGCTGTGGAATTCAGCTCATATCGATCATGTCGAGATCACCGTCGCCGAATCGATTGGCGTCGGGAGCCGCGCTTCTTATTACGAAAACGCCGGCGCGCTGCGCGACATGGTGCAGAATCATTTGCTGCAATTGTTGTGTCTTGTCGCCATGGAACCGCCCGCCTCCTTGGACGCGGATTCGGTGCGCGACGAAAAACTCAAGGTGTTGAGGTCGCTGGCGCCGATCGACTCCAGCAATGCCGGTTCGCTGACCGTGCGCGGACAATATCGCGCGGGCGCGGGCGAAGGAGGCGCGGTTCCTGGCTACACCGAGGAGGTCGGCGACGAGCACACCAAGACCGAGACCTTTGCTGCCCTCAAAGTGGAAATCGCGAATTGGCGTTGGGCCGGCACGCCGTTCTATCTACGCACCGGCAAGCGTCTGCCGCAAAGGGTGTCAGAGGTCATCGTCGCTTTTCGCGAGGTTCCCCATTCGATATTCACGGTCGAGTCGGGAAAGATTTCGCAAACGTCGCTCGCCATACGGCTGCAGCCGGATGAAGGCATCAAACTCTGGCTGATGCTGAAGGAACCGGGCGCCGGCGGAATGCGGCTGCAACATGTGCCGCTCGACATGACGTTCGCCGAAGCATTCGGCATCCACGCGCCGGAGGCCTACGAGCGGCTGTTGATGGATGTCATACGCGGCAATGCGACCTTGTTCATGCGCCGCGACGAGGTCGAGGCGGCCTGGCGCTGGATTGATCCGATCCGCGAGGCTTGGAACCAAATGGACGAGCCGCCGCGGCCCTATCTTGCCGGCACGTGGGGGCCCGCCGCCGCGATCGCTCTGGTCGAGCGCGACGGACGCAGCTGGAGCGAAGAAACCGATTGACCTGATGCGGGCATCGCGCCCGCCGAAGCAAGCGCAAGCGAGAGACCCCCCGGCTATGCCGGGGTGGCCGTAGCAGTTTGACGACTCCGGCAGTCCACCAAAGGATTTCCAACGCAAACAGCCACGCCACGAAAGGAACTCCGCCGATGGACGAGTACGAAAGTTTAAGCCACACGACCTGGGACTGCAAATACCACGTTGTGTTTATTCCGGAATGTCGACGCAAAACGCTGTATCTGGAATTACGCCGGCATCTGGGTGAGGTGTTCCGGAAACTCGCGCTTCAGAAAGAGGCCCGGATCGAGGAGGGGCACTTGCCTGATCATGTGCATATCCTTCTTTCGGTTCCGCCAAAATATGCAGTGTCGCAGGTCGTCGGGTTCATCAAGGGCAAGAGTCCAATCCACCTGGCCAGGGTTAATGGAGAGCACGAACGCATGAAATGGACCCGCGCAGCGGGACCAGGTGAATCGGTTTCTTAGTTGGAAGCCCGGCCGCTCTTTTTCCTTCCATCATGCAGCCAATGGCTGCGCCTGCTGCTTCTGTGGGCGGAGCTGGCCAAAGGTTCCGTCGAGCGCAGCTCGATGGAATGGCCAGCGGAGGGAGGTGGGCAACGCCAATGCGTCGCCCATCATGTCCACAGCCTGCGCGCTCGCGATTTGCGCGCGCCAGAGCGCCATCGGCGGGCGATAGCCGAGAGCCTGATGCAAGCGCCGCTCGTTGTAGAAATCCATCCACGCCGCGATCCCCAGCCGCGCCCATCCATGGAAATCGCCACTTCCTTCGCCACGAGCGCGCTGGTGAAGGCTCCCGAAGTGAACCGCGAGCCCTGATCGGTGTTGCATATCGCCGGCTTGCCGAACTTCGCGAAAGCCTCTTCCAGAGCCGCGAGACAAAACGATGTGTCCATCGTGGGCGACAGGCGCCACGAGAGAACTGCGCGGGAAGCCCAGCCTATGATCGCCACGAGATAGAGAAAGCCGCGGCCGATCGGACCTTTGAAACCAACGCGGCAGCAAGTCGCAAAAGCGCAGCACGCGCTGACTTTTTTTGGCTCCAGATTGCAACTCTGCGATCCCCGCTCCCGTAAAGACAGGCATCGGGACTATTGGTCCAGTGATCCTAATCTGGACCGTCCCAACCAAAAGTAATTAACTCGAACCGAAAGTGAGAAAGACTATGACATTCAAAGAAAACCAATGTTGCGGTTTCCGGATCAGTGTGCAAGCACAGCCCAACATGACCTTGGCTGCCGATGAGTGTGCATTTGTTACATATGGCGTGAGCCAAACAGCCTTTTTCGTCCTGACGCGCATCGTTTTAGAGGTCGCGTACTTCGGGCCAGGCCAAACCATCCCGCCGACGGCCGCTGGATTCGGCGCACTCGCGGCGAACCTGGTCGGCGGAGTAGTATTCAAGAACTGCTGAGAGCCCAAACGAAAAATAAGTTGAGTGGTTTCAGCGGCTTGTGATTCTTTGTTGGTTGCGAATCGACGGAGGATCAGATGGCCTGGACCGAAACCACTCGACATCAGTATGCCCGGAGGGACGCTCGATATGCAAGCGATTGCACGGACGCGGAGTGGGCGATTGTCGAGCCGTTCATGCCCGTGGGGCGCCCGCGCAAGACCCCGCTGCGGGAGGTTTGGAACGCCATCCAATATATCGCCGCGACGGGCTG